>NZ_JBSGDY010000007.1:0-84980 GCF_053602615.1 Micromonospora sp. NPDC004336 | reverse complement strand
GTCGGCCCACGGCGTCGGACCGGCAGCCCACGGCGTCGGGTCGTCGGCCCCCGGCGTCGGACCGGCAGCCCACGGCGTCGGGCCGTCGGCGCAGGGCGTCGGGTCGTCAGCCCACGGCGTCGGGCCGTCGGCGCAGGGCGTCGGGCCGGCAGCCCACAGCGTCGGGGCGGTCGCGCCGGGCTCCGGGCCGTTTGCGCCGGGCGTCGGGCCCGCCGGAGCGTCCGCACCGGGCGTCGCGCCCACCGCCCCGGGCGCGCCGGGCGGAACCGTCGCGCTGGACGACGCGCGGGGCGCCGTGCCGGGTGCCGACCGCGACGAGGAGCGGGGCCTGCCCGGCGTACCGGCCGGCAGCGGCGCCGGAGAGCGTCGGTGAGCCACCCGACGGGCCGCTCTGACAACCGGACCGGCGCCCCGGGGCGTCCATACGGCGTGACCGAGGACGAGCTGGAGCAGGCGCTGCGGGAGACGTTCACCCGCCGGGTCGCCGTCGCCCGTCCACTCGCCGCCGACCCGGCGGGACTGGCCATCCGACGGGCCGACCAGAGCCGTCGCCGGCGCACCCTGGCCGGGGTGGCGCTGGCCGCGGTCGTCACCGTGGGGGTCAGCACCGGGATCGCGCAGGTGGGGCAGCAGCCCGGCCGGCCCACCCATCCCACGGTGGTGCTCGGCGACCCGTACGCCTCGCCGCTGCCCGACCCGACCCCGGCGCTGCCGGACGCCCCTCTCGCCGACCTCGGCCGGGGAGAGGTGGACCTGATCCTCGGCGCGGTGCTCACGACGGCCGGCGGGCAGCGGCTGACGCTGCCCGACGTGGGCCCGGCCGAGCGTGCCCAGCGGCTGCCCGACAACGCGGGCTGGGCCGTGGTGGGCGCGCCGACGGCGGCCGGCCGCTCGCTGTGGGTGGTGTCCCCCGACGGCGCGACGCATCTGCTGCTGGCCGGGGCGCGGGACATCGCCCTCAGCCGCGACGGACGGCAGGTCGCCTGGCGGGAGAACGCCGAACTCGTCCTCGCGGGGATCGTCGGCGTCCAGGTCGTCGCCGCCGCCCGCACGCCGGTGCCGGCCGGGGCGACGCCGGTCGGCTTCGCGGGCGACGCCGTCGTGGTGCGGCTCGCCGCGGACGAGCCCGGCCACACCCTGTGGCGTCCCGCCCAGGGCCCGCTGAAGGACGGGGGCGACCGGGCCAGCGTGCACGTCTACGGCACCCGTCCCGACGGCACCGTGGTGGCGCAGGTGTCCGGCGGCACGCTCCGGCGGCCCTGTCTGGCCCTGCTCGACCCGGCCCGGGACCTCGCCCCGGCGCGCACGGGCTGCGGGCCCGTCCTGAGCGGCGACGGGCGGGGCGGGGTGTCGACCGACGGGCGGTGGCTGCTGGTCAACGGGCGGACGGGCGGCGAGGACCGGGCGCTGCTGGTCGACCTCGACCGGCTCCGTTCCGCCCCGACGGCCCGCCCGGCCGGGCCGCCCGTGCACGGCCCGGTTGCCTGGACGCCGGACGGCACGGCGCACTACCCCGACGCGCTCGCCGGCCTCGTGCGGGTCGACGTTAGCCGGGCGCTCGCGGGCGAGCAGTCGTCGGGCGCTCCGGTCACCGGCCTGGTCGACGGTCAGCGGCCGGTGCCCGTCGGCCGCGAGGCCCTCTGACGGCCGGCGGGCGGTGGCCGGTAGCGTCAGGGCGGTGAGCGCGCGTCCGCAGATCGACCTGCACACCCACTCCACCGCCAGCGACGGCACGCTCAGCCCCGCCGAGCTGGTACGAGCCGCGGCTGAGTCCGGGCTCGACGTCGTCGCGATCACCGACCACGACACCACCGCCGGCTGGGAGCCCGCCCTGCGGGCGCTGCCGGCCGGGCTCGACCTGGTGCGGGGCGCGGAGATCTCCTGCCGTTGGTACGGCGAGGAGCCGGCGGTGCCGCTGCACCTGCTGGCGTACCTCTTCGATCCGGACGCCCCGGAACTCGTCGCCGAGCTGACCCGGGTGCGGGCCGCGCGCGAGGAGCGGGGGGAGCGGATCGTGGCGCTGCTGCGGGCCGACGGGATCGACGTGAGCTGGCCCGAGATCCTGGCGGGGGCGGCCGGCGGGACCGTGGGTCGGCCGCACATCGCCCAGGCGCTGATCCGGGCCGGCCTGGTGGCCACGACCACGGAGGCGTTCGGGCCCGACTGGCTGGGCGAGCGCTACCGGCTGCCGAAGGAGGACATCGACGTCTTCCACGCGGTCCGGCTCGTCCGCGCGGCGGGCGGCGTCCCGGTCTTCGCCCACCCCCGGGCGACCCGACGGGGCCGGATCGTGCCGGACGAACTGATCGCCGACCTCGCCGCGGTGGGCCTGGCAGGGCTGGAGGCCGACCACGAGGACCACACCCCGGCCGAGCGGGCGCACGTCCACGCCCTGGCCGGCGAGCTGGGCCTGCTGGTGACCGGCTCGTCGGACTTCCACGGCACGCACAAGACCGTCCGGCTCGGCGCGTTCACCACCGGCCCCGAGGCGTACGAGCGGATCCTCGCCGAGGCGAGCGGGGTGACCGGGGTCGCTTCCGGCTGATCCGCGTTTTCGCCTCCGGCGACGCGGCTACGTTGATCACGTGGACGCAAAGCTGTTCGGTGAGGTCTTCGTGACCCTGCTGGTGATCGTGGACCCCCCGGGCATGATGCCCATCTTCCTGGCGCTGACGGGTCCGCTGCCCGCCCGGGACCGCAACCGCGCGGCCTGGCAGGCCGTCGCCCTGGCGCTCGGCGTGATCGTGATCTTCGCGGTGGCGGGCCAGACCCTCCTCGACTACCTGCACGTGGACCTGCCGGCCCTGCAGGCCGCCGGCGGACTGCTGCTCATCCTGGTGGCGCTGGAGCTGCTGACCGGCAAGGCCGACGACCCGAGCCAGCAGGTCACCTCGAACATCGCGCTGGTGCCGCTGGGCACGCCGCTGCTGGCGGGGCCCGGCGCCATCGTGGCCACCATGCTCTTCGTCCAGCAGGCCGAGGGCGCGACGGACTACTCCGCCATCGCCACCGCGATCATCGGTGTGATGGTCACGGTCTGGGTCGTGCTGCGCTTCTCCGGCGGAATCGTCAAGATCCTGCGGCCGGGCGGGATCGAGGTGCTGACCCGGATCGCCGGTCTGCTGCTGGCGGCGATCGCGGTGCAGCTCATCGCCGACGCGGTGGCCGCCTTCGTGACCCAGTACGCCAACATGGCCTGACCGCGGGCCGGGTTTGTCGGGCCCGGATGGCAGGATCGAAGTGTGCGACGAGCCTCTTCAACCGGACGGTCCCCCGCCACGGGCGGCCGGGCGCCCCGCCCCCGCGGCGGCCAGCCCGAGCAGCTCGGCTTCGACGGCATGCCGGAGCGGCTCTTCGTCTGCACCCCCAGCAAGCTCGGCGCCTACGCGGACTGCCCCCGGCGCTACCGCTACTCCTACGTCGATCGTCCGGCCCCGCAGAAGGGCCCGCCGTGGGCGCACAACTCCCTCGGCGCGAGCGTGCACACCGCCCTGAAGAACTGGTATGCGCTGAGCCCCGACCGGCGCCGTCCGGAGGCGCTCGCCGCGCTGCTGAAGGGCACCTGGGTGCGCGAGGGCTACCGCGACGACGAGCAGGAGCGGGCGGCCTACCGCCGGGCGCTGGGCTGGCTGGAGTCGTACGTCGAGACCCTGGAGCCGGGCGTCGACCCGGTCGGCGTGGAGCGGGTGGTGGCGGTCAAGACCGGCGTGCTGGCCTTCAACGGCCGCACCGACCGGATCGACTCCCGCCCCGGCCCGGAGGGTCCCGAGCTGGTCATCGTCGACTACAAGACGGGCCGCACCGGGCTGGACGCCGACGACGCGCGCGGCTCGCAGGCCCTCGCGCTCTACGCCTACGCGGCGGAGCGGGTGTTCCGCCGGCCCTGCCGCCGGGTGGAGTTGCACCACCTGCCCACCGGCACGGTCGCCGCGCACGAGCACACCGTCGAGTCGCTGGCCCGGCAGCTCTCCCGGGCCGAGGAGACCGCGCGCGACATCATGGCCGCGGAGCGGGCGGTCGCCGACGGCGACGACCCCGACGACGCCTTCCCGACCACACCGGGCCCCCGCTGCGGCTGGTGCGACTACCGGCGCACCTGCCCCGCCGGGGCGCAGGCGCCGGGCAAGGAGCCGTGGGCGGCCGTCGAGCACACCGTCGAGCCGAAGGTGCCCGGCCGGGACTGACCGGTTCCGCCTCGCGGTCGGTGGCGCGGGCCGGCGGCGGCGGGGGTCAGGCGGCAGCGTCGGCGAGACGGGCCGCCCGCTCCTTCGCGGCCTGCTGCAACGGCCCCTCCCGCCAGCGGCGGGGCACCGCGGCGAGGGTCAGCCGCAGCGCCCGCACGGTCAGGTCGGCCGAGAGCGCGGTGGTGGGCAGGCCGAGCCCGCCGTACATCCGCCGGGCCCAGGCCGGCAGCAACGAGAACGCGGTGCCGGCGACACCGAAGTACGCCCAGCGCGCCGGCCCCAGGTTGAGCCCGATCCGGGCGGGCAGGCTGAGCTTCCACGGGATCGGCGGGGCGGTGAGGAACAGCGCCGTCTCGGCCGCCTCCCGGGTGATCCGCAGCTCCGGGCGGACCCGGCGGTAGTAGTCGGCCACCTCGGCGGCGGTGCCGGGAACCGTCTGCGGATCGAGCCCGACCAGGGCAGCGGCGCGCCGCTGCTCGGTGTAGTAGCCGTCGATCTCGGCGGCGCTCAGCGGCAGCCCCGCCCGGCGGGCCGTGTCGACGAACGACTCGACCTCCGTGACGTGCACCCAGCGCAGCAGGTCGGGGTCGTCGACGCGGAACTCCTCCCCGGTGCTCGGGTCGGTGGCCCGCAGCCGGGCGTGCCGCCGTCGTACCCGCAGCCCGGCCGCCTCCGCCTCGGCCGTGGTGCCGTAGATGGTGGTCGCGACGTAGGTGGCGGTGCGCACCAGGCGACCCCACGCGTCGGAGCGGTAGTTGCTGTTCTGGGCGACTCCCGCCATCGCGCGGGGGTGCAGCGCCTGGAGGTAGAGCGAACGCAGGCCGGCGACGATCAGGATCGGCTCCTCGTGCACCTTCCACGTGACCGAACCCGGACCGAAGAGACCGAGATCTTCGGAGTCCACCGACCAAGCGTGCCACGCCGCGGAGCACCGCGCCCCGGCCAACGGGCCGCACGCCTGGCGTCGTCGTCGCCCTTAGCGGTTCAGTGCGGGCTGGTCGGGCTGTGGCACCGCTGGACGTCGGCCCGCTGGCTGCTGCTGGCTGCCGGTCCGGCTTTGGGTGCTCGGTCGTCGACTTACCGTCGGCCCGCTGGCTGCCGGCTGCCGTCCGGCCCTGGGTGGTCGGTCGTCGGCTGGACGTCGGCCTGCTGGCTGGCCGCCGGTCGACGGCGGGCGGGACGGTCAGTCGTCGGCGGAGCGGCGGGTCTGGCAGGTCGGGCAGAGGCCCCAGAAGGTCACTTCCGCCTCGTCGACCTCGAACCCGTGGGCGATGTCCGGGTCCAGGCAGGGCGAGTCGCCGACCGCGCAGTCGATGTCGGCGATCTCGCCGCAGCCACGGCAGACGACGTGGTGGTGGTTGTCCCCGACCCGCGCCTCGTAGCGGGCGGGGCTGCCGGCGGGCTCGATCCGGCGGGACAGCCCGGCCCGGGACAGCGCGCCGAGCACGTCGTAGACGGCCTGGGTCGAGACGGAGTCGAGGCGTTCGCGGACCCGCCGGGTGATCTCCTCCACCTCGAGGTGGCCGCCCGCCGCCAGGACGTCGAGCACGGCGAGGCGCGGCCGGGTGACCCGCAGGCCCCTCGACCGGAGCAGCTCCTCCCCACCGGACATCCGCCAATGACAGCATGTGCTGACCAGGCCGACAACCGTCCACCGGCTCCGGGTGGTCCCGGCCACAGCCCAGCCGGCCGTCGGGGCGGTGAACCGGAGCGGCCCGGGGCGCGTGTAGCCGGTCGACAGGACCTGGGCGGGCCGGCCGGCGCACCGTACGCTGGCAACCCGCGACCGCGTACGCCGGAGGTGTGGATGTTCAAGGAGATCCTGGGTCTGCCGGCCCACGTGCTGGTGGTGCACGCGGTCGTCGTGTTCGTGCCGCTGCTGGCCCTGCTCTCCGCCGCCTACGTGGCGCTGCCCCGCTTCCGGCCCCGGCTGGACTGGGCGGTGGCGATCCTCGCCGTGGTGGCGCCGCTGACCGCCTTCGTCGCGGTCGAGTCCGGCGAGGAGCTGACCGACGCGTTCGTCGCCCGGGGCATGCAGGGCCCCATCGTGGAACAGATCTTCGAGCACTCCCGCTACGGCGACATCCTGTTCCGGTACGTCGTGCCGCTGGCCGTGGCGTCGCTGCTGCTGCTCGCGGTAACGAGCGGCCATCCACGGGTACGCAGGCTGCCGTCCTGGATCACCCCGGTGCTGTCGGTCGCGGTGGTGGCGCTCGCCGTCGTCAGCCTCGTCTACGTCTACCTCACCGGCCACTCCGGCGCGGAGACGGTCTGGGGCAACACCCTCTGACCCACCCCCGCCCCACCCCGCCCCCGCCCCCGCCCCACAGCTCCGTCGATCTTGCACTTTCGGCCCTTCGTTCGTCCCTTTTGCCCCGGCTTGCCGGGGTAGTAAGTGCAAGATCGCGGGGGGAGAGAGGGGGAGGGGGAGGGGGGAGAGGGGGCGGGGGTTAGAAGAGGAGGCGGGAGCAGAGTAGGCAGACGAGGAGTACCAGTACGAGGGCGGCCACCGCGCCGACGGCGTACGTGAGTCGCTGGGCGCGCTGTTCCGCCGAGTCGAGCCCTGCCATGTCCTGCGGGGGCAGCCGCCGGGGCGGCGCGGGGCGCAGGTGCACCGGTGGTCGCCACCCGGGCGGCGGAGGCGTGGTGGCCGGCGGGCCGGCGTAGCCGCTCCCGGCCGGCGGGGCGGTCGACGGGCCGGGATGTCCGCCGCCGGACGGAACGGTGGCAGGTGTGCCGGCCTGTCCGCCGCCGGGTCGCAGCACATCGGCAGGTGTGCCGGGTTGTCCGCCGGGTCGCAGCACATCGGCAGGTGTGCCGGGTTGTCCGCCGGGTCGCAGCACGTTGGCAGGTGTGCCGGGAGGTCCGCCGCCGGGTGCCGGCGCGGCCGGGGCCCCCTCCGGCGCGGGTTCGGGCCGTCGCCAGTACTCGTCCGGGGCGCCGCCGGAGGTGGGGGTCGTCACGCCGTCCGACGCTACCAACGCCAGGGACCGATGACCGGCTGGACGCGGCCGGCCCAGCCCGGCTCGATGCCGGTGACCCCAACCAGGCCGGGGTCGACCCGGTCACGATAGGCGCAGCCGGGCCGTCAACGGCGTATCGAGGGCGTGACCCGGGCCGGCGCTGCGCTAGTCTTGCCGCTCGTGAGCACCGAGTTTCCGGGGACGCCGGCCGTACGCGGCGACGACGACCGCACGGTCGACCTCAGCGACGACTTCGTGGTGCTGCCCGAGCAGACCGCCGACGACACCGACCGGGGCTGGGGCGAACGCTCCGGCGGTAACGACGACTGGCTGCTGGCCGAGCGCCCCCCGCACTGGGACTGACGCCCCCTGGTCCTCGCCCGCCGGCAGTCCTCCCGGTTGTGGAGAACCCGCCTGGCCTGTGGATAACCGCGCGACACCTGTGGATGACGCGTCGGCCCTGTGGACGACCGGGGATGACGTGACCGAAGATCGGCAGGACGGCCTCGTTCGTCCCCGAGCAGGCGACGACCCGGGGCGGCGAGGGCCGGCCCCGGGTCGGTGCGGTGGGCGTCAGGAGGCGCTTGCGGTGCTGGCGGCCGGCGTCTTGCCCGCCCCGCCGCCCGAGCCGTTCGAGCTGGTCGAGGACGACGACGAGGACGACGAGGCGGCCGAGCCGTTCGACGAACCGGAGTCGCCGGAGGAGGACGAGTCGGACTTCGCCGGCTTGGCGGCGCCGCCGTTCTTGCCCGTGTCGGCGCCGGACGAGCGCGAGTCCGTGCGGTAGAAGCCGGAGCCCTTGAACACGATGCCGACCGAGTTGAAGAGCTTGCGCAGCCGCCCCTCACACGCCGGGCACTCGGTCAGCGGCTCGTCAGAGAAGGACTGCACCGCCTCGAGCTGGTGGCCGCACGCGGTGCAGGCGTACTGGTACGTGGGCACGTTCTCCTCCGGATCTGGCACGGCCGATTGGCACTCGACGTCTTCGAGTGCCAATGGTGCGGCATTGCCCCCGGATTCGTCCAGCGGAAGTGTGGGGCGCGACACCCCCGACGCCCGAGGCGCCGTCCCGGCCGGGCGTCAGCTCCGCCGCGTGGCCCCACGTCGGCTCCGCCGTCCGCTGCGCGAACCCGGGCGCCGCCGGGCCCGGCGTCAGCCCCGCCGGGCGCCGCGAGCACCCGGGGCACCGTCCAGCCCGGCACCCGCCGCGTCGTCCAGCGCGGCACCCGTCGCGCCGGCCCACCCGGCACCCGTCGCGTCGTCCAGCGCGGCGCCCGCCGCGTCGTCCCACCCGGCACCCGCCGCGTCGTCCAGCGCGGCGCCCGCCGCGTCGCCCTGGGCGGCGTCCAGCGTACGCAGGCCGTCGGCGGGCGTGACCACCGCGCGTACCGGCCGGTCGTGCGGCTCGGCGGGCAGCACCCCGACCAGCTCCCCGTCGTGCAATGGGACCACGGTCAGCGTGGCCGCCGGCACCCGGGCCAGCGCCCGGTCGTACGAGCCGCCGCCCCGGCCCAGCCGCAGTCCCCGCCGGTCCACGGCCAGCGCCGGCACCACCACCAGCTCCGCCCCGGCCACCGCCTCCCGCCCCAGTCGTGGCCCGGCCGGCTCCCGCATGCCCCGCCCGGCGGCCACCAGCGCGTCCGGCCCGGCCCAGGCGGCCCAGTCCAGGTCGAGGTCGTCGCGGAGCACCGGCAGCAGCAGCTCGCCGCCCGGCGGCAGCGCCGCGTGCAGCACCGCCGGCAGGTCGGGGCCGCCCGGCTCGGAGCCGACCGGCACGTACGCGGTGATGCGGCGCGGGCGCAGCCGGCGTACGAGCGCCACCAGCTCGGCCTGGACGCGCCCGGCGGCCTCGGCCCGCCGCGCGGCGGTGAGCGCCCGGCGGGCGGCGAGCACGGCGGCGCGGGCGTCCCGCTTCGCCGCTTCCGCTTCATGAGAAAAATCGGGCACGCAACACTCCTGACGCAACGTTTGTCACCTGGTTGCTCTGTGTCAGCATCGCAAGCGACGGCGGCGGAACTTCCGGGGGGACCGAGTGACGCTACGCGGGCGGTTGACCACAGCCTTCCTGGCGGTGGTGCTCGGCCCGGTGGTGCTCGGGGCGCTCTTCGTCGGCTCGACCGTGGCGTCGGTCGACCGCAGCCGCTCCACCGAGCGGCTCGCGGTGGCCGCCGCGACCGTGCGCACCTCGGTCGACGCCCTCTGCCAGCAGCTGCGGGCCGCCGCCGACGCGGTCGCCCTGACCGGCGACCGGCCGGGCGCCGCGAGCCAGGTGGTCAGCCGTGGCCTGGCGACCGCCGTGCGGGTCACCGACGTGGCCGGCCGGGTCACCTACGCGACGCCCGGCGGGCCGGCGGAGCCCTGGCGCGACTGTGCCGCCGCCACGCCGGCCGCCGGCCCGGTGCGGGCGCTCGCCGCCCGGGTCGACCTGCGCGACCGGTCCGGCGGGTCGCTGGGCACGGTCGCCGCCGCGCACCCGGTCGACCCGGCCTTCGTGGCGCGGCTCGCGGCCGTGACTGGGGTGGCGGTCACGCTGCTCGACGGCGCCGAGGCGCCCGTGCGGCTCGCCCACAGCACCGAGTCGACGGGGGTACGCGACGCCGTGCTCGCCGCCGCCGGCACGCTCGACGGGGAGCGGGTCACGGAGACCGCCGACGGCCGGTACGTCCGCCGGGTCGGTCCCTCCGCCGGCCAGCCCCTGCCGCTGGTGCTCTCGGTTCCCGGCGAACAGCCGCCCGGCCTCTACCCGGCGCTGCTCGCGGCGGTGCTGGTGGCGGCCCTGCTGGCCGTGGTGGCCGCCTGGCGGCTCGCCCGGGTGACCACCCGTCCGCTGGGGGAGCTGGCGGGCGCGGTGGACCGGGTGGCCCGGGGCGACCTGACGGCCCGGGTGCCGGTGCGCAGCCGCGACGAGATCGGCCGGCTGGCCGGCGCGTTCAACCGGATGACCCGGGAGACGGGCACGTACGTGGCGGCGCTGACCAGCAGCCGCGACCAGTTGCGCGGGCACCTCGCGGTGCTGGGCGACACCCTGGCCAGTACGCACGACCTGCAACGCATCCTGCGGGTGATCCTGCACAGCGCGATCGCGGCGACGGGCGCCCGGGCCGGCGCGGTCCTGCTGGTCGACGACGGCGGGGTGCTCGTCGCGCAGTGTGCCGAGGGGCTGGACGGGCGCTGCCCGCCGGACGACCGGGCCGGGCCGCTGCGGGTGCCGCTGGGCAGCGGCGTGGTCGGCGCGGTCGCGGCGACGGGGGAGCCGCGACGCGGCCGGGTGACGGCCTCCGGCGCGCCGCCCGGCGAACCGCTGTGCCGCACGTACATCGCGGTGCCGTTCGCGGCCGGCGCGGCTGGCGCTGCCGGCGTTCCCGCTACTCCGGGCGTCGTCGGTCCGGCGGGCGCGCCCGGCGGCTCGGGCGCGTCCGGTGTCCCGGGGGCGGCCGGCGGCTCGGGGGCGGCCGACGGCGCCGGGCGGGGGGACACGCCGGCCGCCCGACCCGTGGCCGTCGACGCCGGCCGCGTCGACGCACGGTCCCACGACTCGTCGGGTGCGGAGCCGGCGTCCCCGGCGGGGGTGCTCGGCGTGCTCGTCCTCTACGACCGGCTCGGCGCGGACGAGTTCGACGACGACGACCTGGTGACCCTGCGGACCTTCGCCGGCCACGCCGCCGTGGCCGTCGACAACGTGCGGGTGCACGAGGAGGCGCAGCGGCTCTCCCTGACCGACCCGCTGACCGGGCTCTGGAACTACCGCTACCTGCGCGAGTCGATCCGCCGGGAGGTCGAGCGGGCGAGCCGGTTCGGCCGGATGCTCAGCGTCCTCGCCCTCGACCTGGACCGGTTCAAGGAGGTCAACGACACCCACGGGCACGCCGCCGGCGACGCCGTGCTGGCCGAGTTCGCCCGCCGGGTACGCGGCGAGATCCGCGAGGTGGACCTCGCCTTCCGGCAGGGCGGGGAGGAGTTCGTGGTGCTGCTGCCGGAGACCGACGCCCGGGGCGCGGCGATCGTCGCGGAGCGGCTCGGGGCCGCCGTGCGGGAGGCTCCGATGGCGGCCGGCGGGCACGGCGGGGGCGGGCCCGTGGCCATCCGGGTCACCGTCTCGATCGGCATCGCCGTCTATCCCGACCACGCGAGCACGGGCCAGGAGGTGCTGGACGCCGCCGACGACGCCCTCTACGCCGCCAAGGCGGCCGGACGGGACACCTGGCGGATCGCCGGCACCCGGCCGGCGGACGGCCGGACCGACGGCGACCGGATCCCTGACGATCGGATTCCCGACGGCGACCGGATCCCCGACGATCGGATTCCCGACGCCCCGACCGCCGAGGGCCGGGCCGCCGAGGGCCCGACCGTCGACGCCCCGACCGCCGAGGGCCGGGCCGTCGACGCCTTGACCGCCGGTGACCGGGCCGCCGACGTCCCGACCGCCGAGGGCCGGGGCACCGAGGGCCGGGGCGCCGGCGGGTGGGGCGATCCACCGGCCCGGGAGATCCCCGTCCCCGCGGGCGCGGTCAGTCCCGAGGACGGCCTGCCGCGGGCCGGCGCCCCGCGCCAGCCGGCCCGGAGCCGCCCCGATCCGGCCGACTCCGCCAGCGTCGATCCGCACACCGGCCCGCCCGGACCCGACGCCGACCCGCGTACCGCGCCGGCCGGGCCCGGTCCCGCGCGGCCCGGCACGGGCGGCGGCGCGTCTTCCGGTCCTCACCCTCCACGGCAGAGCCGTGGCCGATAGTCTCGCGACATGTCGGAGCACTCAGCGAACCCCTCATCGGCGACCGCCGCGACCGGTCGCCCCCGCGCGGTCAAAGCCGTCATCCCGGCCGCAGGACTCGCCACCCGGTTCCTGCCGGCCACGAAGGCGGTGCCCAAGGAGCTGCTTCCGGTGGTCGACCGGCCGGTGCTGCAGTACATCGTCGAGGAGGCCACCCAGGCCGGCATCGGCGACGTCCTGCTGATCACCGGGCGGGGCAAGACCTCGATGGTGGACCACTTCGACCGCCGCCCCGACCTGGAGGCCCGGCTGGAGGAGAAGGGCGACGCCGAGCGGCTGGCCGCCGTACGCCGGCCCAGCGAGCTGGCCGAGATCTACACCTGCCGCCAGCCGGAGCAGCTCGGCCTCGGCCACGCCGTCGGCTACGCCGAGTCGCACGTCGGCGACCAGCCCTTCGCGGTGCTGCTCGGCGACGAGTTCGTGAAGCAGTCCGAGCCGCTGCTGCCGGCCATGTTGGAGCTCCAGGCGCGCACCGGCGGGGTGGTGCTGGCCTTCTTCGAGGTCGACCCGTCGGAGACCAAGCGCTACGGCATCGCCTCCGTCGAGCCGGCCGAGGCGGAGCTGACCGACATCGGCGAGGTCGTCCGGGTCACCGGCATGGTCGAGAAGCCGAAGCCGGAGGAGGCGCCGAGCAACCTCGCGGTGCTGGGCCGCTACGTCCTGCCGGCCAGCATCTTCGACGCCATCCGGCGCACCGAGCCCGGCAGCGGCGGCGAGATCCAGCTGACCGACGCGATGGAGCTGCTGCGCAACGAGGGCACGCCGGTGCACGCCATCGTCTACCGGGGCACCCGCTACGACACCGGCATGCCGCTGGGCTACCTCCAGACCGTGGTGCAGATCGCCGCCGAGCGCGACGACCTCGGCGCCGAGTTCCGCAAGTGGCTGGCCGAGTTCGTCAACGACGACGCGTCGGGCGTGACTGGTACATGACATCGTCGGCCGACGCCGAGGCGGCCGCGAACGAGTTGACGCCGCTCGCCGACTACCTGGGCAGCGTGCTGCGCAGGTTACGCGCGCTGCCTCCGCTCGACCTCGACCTCACCCAGGCGCACGGCAACGTCCTCGCCGAGGACGTCGTCGCGCCCCACTCCTTCCCGGCCTTCGACCAGGCGGCCATGGACGGGTACGCGGCCCGCTGGGAGGACATCTCCGGGGGCGGGCGGGGCGTGGGCTACGTCCCGAGCCAGTCCGGCGGGCCGGGCGGGCGCAACGTGCGGCTCAACGTCGTCGGCGACCTCGGCGCGGCGAGCTGGCGCCCGGTGCGGCTCACCCCCGGCGCCTGCTTCTCGGTCGCCGCCGGGGCGCCGCTGCCGCTCGCCGCGGACGTGGTGGTCCCGGTCGAGTGGACCGACCAGGGCATGGCGGCGGTGGAGATCTTCCGCGTCCCCAAACGGGGGTACGGGGTGCGTCGGGCCGGGGAGGAACTACCCGCCGGCACCCTGCTGGCCCGGGCCGGCACGTACGTCTCCCCGGCGCTGGTCGCGGTGTTCGCCGCCACCGGCATCGGGCACGTCGTGGTCCGGCCCAGCCCCCGGGTGGTCATCGTGGCCACCGGCGACGAGCTGGTCGACGTGGGCCGGGGCAGCCAGCCCGGCCAGACGGTGGACGCCAACTCGCACGCGCTCACCGCGGCGGCGGCCGAGGTGGGCGCGCTCGCGTACCGGGTCGGCATCTGCGACGACGACCCGGAGGGGCTGCGCGGGCTGCTGGAGGACCAGACGCTGCGCGCCGACCTGATCATCACCACCGGGGGCACGGGCACCGGGCCGGGCGACATGGTGCGGCGGATCCTCTCCCGCCGGGAGGGCAGCCGGGCCGGCCCGGTCACGTTCACCGAGGTGGCGCTCTATCCGGGCACCTCGCTCGGCTTCGGCACGGTCGGCGCCGAGGAGGTGCCCGTGGTGTGTCTTCCCGGCGACACGGGCGCGGCCCTGATCGGCTTCGAGGTGCTGGCCCGCCCGGCGATAAACCTGCTGGCCGGGGCGGAACCGGTGTTCCGGCCCAGCGTCCGCGCGCACCTGCTGGAGACGATCTCGTCGCCGGTGGGGCTGCGCGAGTTCCGCCCCGCGCACGTCGCCGAGCGGCGCGGCGGCGGCTACACGGTCCAGCCGCTCAACGGCGGCCCGTACACCCTCTCGGGGCTGGCCGAGGCGAACGGCCTGATGGTGCTCGGCGAGCGGGTGACCACCGCGGCGGCCGGGTCCACGGTGGACGTGCTCCTGCTGGACCGGCGGCGGTGAGCGAGCCCTCCCGGTCCCGGGCGGAGGGCCGGCCCGAGGCGCGCCGGGGGCGGCCTTGCGGGCGCCGTGGTCGTGAGCGGAAGCTGACGCGGTGAATCTGTTCGGGGGTGGTCGGGCGCCCGGATGGCCGGCCGTGCTGGCCGACGGCCCGGTGGTGCTGCGACCCTACCGGCGCTCGGACGCCGCCGCCTGGTCCGAGGTGCGCCGGGCCAACCAGGAGTGGCTCGCGCCGTGGGAGTCGACCCTGCCGGGAAGCTGGCACGAGCTGAACTCGCCGGCCTCGTTCCGGTGGGTGCACCGCGACCAGCGCCGGTCGGCCCGCGTCGGCGAGGGGATGCCGTTCGCGGTCTGCCTGCGCGAGGACGGGCGCGAGCGGCTGGTCGGGCACCTCAACGTGGGCAGCATCGTGCGGCGCGCGTTCTGCTCCGGGTACGTCGGCTACTGGGTCGACTCCCGGGTGGCCGGTCGCGGCATCATCCCCACCGCGATGGCGCTCGCCGTCGACCACGCCTTCGGCCCCGGCGGGCTGCACCGGGTCGAGGTGAACATCCGGCCGGAGAACCGGCCGTCCCGGCGGGTGGTGGAGAAGCTCGGCTTCCGCGAGGAGGCGTACCACGTGCGGTACATGCACATCGACGGTGCGTGGCGGGACCACATCGGATACGCGATGACCAGCGAGGAGGTCGCCGCCGAGGGCGGCCTGCTGGCCCGCTGGCACCGGATCCGCGCCACCACGGGGTGAGCCGTCCCACGGGCGGGATCGGCGCGGCGTGTCACCATCCGCGTCGGCGGCCCGTAACCTCAAGTGACTGCAAGCTGTGGCAAGCGCTGCAACGCCGTACGATCCACGCACCCGACCAGGCTCGGTGGAAGATCCTGCGGTCGGGTGGCGGTTGCTCCGAACTCGGTGACGGGAGGGGTGAGGGTGCCGACCTCGGTGCTCCTCGCCGTCCTCGCCGCCGCCGGCCTGCTCGCCCTCGCCCCGGCGCTGGTCCGCCGGTACGACGCCACCGAGCGGCTGGTGGCGGAGCGGGCGCAGTCGACGGCGCGGGTGCTCCAGCGCCGCCGGCGACGTCGTACTGTCCCGGGGCGGCGGCCGGTCCACCCGCCCCGCTCGCTCGTCGTCACCCTCAGTGAAGACAAGGACACGGGTGGTCTCGCCGCCCCGGTCTCCGCGCCGCCCGCCGCCCGCCGGCCGAGTCGGCTGCGCGCCGTGCCGCCCGCCCCGAAGAAGAGCCGCCGCCGGCCGCCGCGCCGGCAGCACACCCCCGCCGTCTACCGCCGGCGCCGGGTGCTCGCCGCGCTGCTGCTGCTCAACTTCGTCGAGCTGATCGGCGTGGTCGTGGTCAGCCCCGGCTTCTGGATCAGCTTCGGCGTCACCGCCACGCTGCTCGTCGCGTACGTCGTACACCTGCGGGCGCGGGCGGTGGCGGAGCGCCGGCGGCGGCGGGCCCGGGCCCGGGAGGCGGCGTGGCTGGCCGCCCGCCAGGCCGAGGTGCGGCGCGAGCAGGCCCGCCGGGCGGCGGCCCGCCGGGAGGCGCAGCGCCGCCTGGCGGCCCAGCGTGAGGCGGTACGCCGCGCCGCGATGGGCCTGGACCGGCCCACCGACCTGCCGGCGGCGGCCAACGGCGCCTCCGTCTCCTACCGTCGCGCGGGCGGCCTGCGGGGCCGCCCCTACCAGTCCGGCCGCGGCACCCACCCGGCCTGACCCGCGTCGGGTCTCTGCCCCGGCCGGCGATCCGCCGTGCGTCAGCTCGGGGCCGGACGGGCGATCCGCGGTGCGTCAGTTCGGGGCCGGCAGGCAGTAGACGGACACGTGGGACCGCGAGTCCGCGGTGAACTCGGTGCCGGACCAGTCCGCGTGCCGGCTCTCCAGCTCGAAGCCGGCCAGCTGACCCATCAGGTCCAGCTCCGCGGGCCAGATGTAGCGGTGCGGCGACCGGAACAGCCGGGCGTGCGTGCTCTCGTCGAACCGGAAGTGGTGCGACACCACCCGCTGGTGCAGCACGTCGTAGGTGTCCAGGCCGATGTAGTCCGACTCCGACAGCCAGACCGTCGCCTCCTGGCCCACCGGGAGTCTGCGCAGCTCCGGCACCCACAGCTCGATCACGAACCGGCCGCCCGGGGCGAGGTGGCGGGCGGCGTTGCGGAAGCACGCCACCTGCTCGGCCTGGGTGAGCAGGTTCGAGATCGTGTTGTAGACCAGATAGACCAGCGAGAACTCGCCGGGCACGGTGTCGCTCGCCATGTCGCCGACGACCACCGGGACCGTCGCCTCGTCCACCTTCGTACGCAGCCGCCGCACCATCGGGCGGGACAGCTCGATGCCGCTGACCGGCACCCCGCGCGCGGCGAGTGGAACGGCCACCCGGCCGGTGCCGATGGCGAATTCGAGCGCCGCACCGCCGCCCGCCAGTTCGGCCAGGCGTTCCACCGTCGGCCCCAGCACCTCGGGGGCGAACATGCCGGTGCCGGGGGTGTCGTACCTGTCGGCGGCATCGTCGTTCCAGACGTCCTCTTGTCGCATTCGCCCTACGCTGCGGGTCTCCGCACGCGTTGTCCATCGATTTCCCCGCCGCCCGCCCGTTCTCCGGACGCCGGGCTCGCGGCGGCGAGTGCCCTTCGGGCTCCCGCTCGCCCGGAAGGCCGTTTCGCGCGCCAAGATCTCGAAGCGCGGGGGGTGGATTCGCGGCGGGGGCGGTCGACCTGTTAGCCTTGTCGCCGGCCCGCCCGGTGACAGCCGGGTGGGACCGAAGCCGGTTCGCCGGCGGAGGGGCTGTGGCGCAGACCGGTAGCGCACCTCGTTCGCATCGAGGGGGTCAGGGGTTCAAATCCCCTCAGCTCCACCCAGTTCGAAGGCCGTTTCCGCTAGTCGGAGACGGCCTTTTTCGATCTTGTCAGCGGCGGGCCAGCGGCGGCGCCTCGCCGGGTGCCGGGCCGCTGCCGGACCCGACCGGTGCTCGCGTCCGGGTCGGGGTGAGGGTGGCTCAAGGTTCGCTCAAGGAACGGGCTGGCCGCGTGACGGCTCCGAGTGTCTCGACCAAGATCTCCGGGAGACCCGCATCCGTTCACAGTGGAGTGATGCACATGGTGAGATCCTGGCTGACCCGTGCCGCCGTGGTCGGTGGCGTCGCCGTCGCGACGATCGTCGGCTCCGCCGGCACCGCGATGGCCGACGACAAGACCATTTCCGTGTCGGGCCGCGGCACGATGACCTTCATCGACGACGGCGACGTCTTCAAGGTGTGCGACACCAAGGCCGACGGCTACGGCGTCACGGGCGAGCTGTTCTACCAGCCGTGGATCGGCGACGAGCGCCTGGTGCTCACCGTCGACGACGGCGGCGACGCGGGCTGCGACAAGGGTGGCTACAACGTCGGTAACGACGGCACCTACCGGATGCGGCTGTGCTGGAACGGCCCCGGCAGCTACTGCACCTGGAGCGGGGAGTTCAACGAGTAGCCGCGCCGCGACGATCCAGGAGTGCGATCGCGCCGCAGCGGCTCAGCTGCCGCTGCGGCGCGCCTGGCCGCGCTGTCTCGTCGCGCCCGTCGCCCTCTCCGTGCCTGCCCCGACCGGCCGGGAGCAGGACGCGGTGACGCGCGGGGCCGGGCACGGGCGTGCCTACCCAGCCGTCCTCGGCGCGGGGCGACGCATGCAGACGCGGGGCCAGCGGTCGAGCCCGTGGGCGGCCTCGCGTTCGCGGACGGCCCGCAGCCCCGGTGTGAGGTCGCCGTCCTCGACGACCACGAAACCACAGCGTACGTAGTAGGGGGCGTTCCACGGCACGTCGGCGAACGTGGTGAGGGTCAGGGCCGGTACGCCGGTGGCCGCCGCCAGGCCGGCGAGGTGGTCGAGCAGTTCGCGTCCCACCCCACGGCGCGCGTGGCGGGGATGCACCGAGACCTGCTCGACGTGGAGGTTGCCGTCGACGGGGTCGGCGACGAGGTAGCCGACCGGAACGTCGGCGGGGTCGGTGGCGACCCAGGCCCGGCCGGCCCGCCGGTAGCGGTCGAGGACGTCGAGCGGCAGCGGTTCGTCGTCGGCTATCTCCGGCATGCCGACGTCGCGGAAGCACTCCCCGGCCGCACGCTCGATGTCCCGCAGCACGGTCAGTTCGGTCCGGCTGACCTCTCGGATGCGCACGAGGGCAGTGTGCCGCCGCCGGCGCCCGGCGTCGCCGGCATTTCCGCCGCCCGCGCCCGGCGTCGCCGCACTTCGCCGCCCGCCGCCGTGGCACGCGGGCGAGGACGGTCGTACGCCCCGGACCGCGGCGTGATCCACACTGGGCCGGTGGAGGTCGTGGAGATCGAGCCGCGCGACGACGAGCCGCTGGCGCGGGACCTGCTGTCGGTGCAGCGGGCGGCGTACGCGGTGGAGGCGTCGATCATCGGTGACGACCGCATTCCGCCCCTGCGGGAGTCGCTCGACGAGTTGCGGGCGGCGCCGCTGCGCTGGCTCGGTCGCTTCGACGGCCGACGACTGGTCGGTGCCCTCGCGCTGACCGGTGACCACTCGGAGGTGGACATCCACCGGCTCGTCGTCGATCCCGCCGCACACCGGCAGGGGGTGGGCAGGGCGTTGGTGCGCGCGGCGTTGGCCCGCGCGGGAGACCGGCGCGTCGTCGTCGCCACCGGCAGGGCGAACCTGCCGGCGCGAGCCCTGTACGAGTCCCTCGGCTTCGTGCCGGCCGGCGAGACGGAGGTCCTCCCTCGCCTGTGGATCGCGCGGTACGTCCGCCACCCCACCCCCGCCGCGTGAGCACCCCCGGCCCTGGACCGGCTCGCCGCCCGGCGGCCCGCCCTTGGCGCGTCCGGGGGAACGTAGACTGCGCCGATGGGGCGGGGCAGGGGCGCACGGGTGTTGGTCGTCGGCGGGGCGACGTACCGCTGGTCGGTCACCCACCGCCACCACGTCGATCGGGGCGACGACGGCTGGCTGCGCTGCGCCGAGCGCCTCGCGGTGAGCCGCGACGGCGCTCCGGGCCGGCTGGGGATCCTCTTCATGGGCGGCCCGAGGGGTGCGGTGGCTGGCGCATACCTGCATAACGGCGGGGTGGCGACCGATGACGGCTACCTGAACCTGCACCGGCCCGGCGTGGTGCGGGCGCTGCTCGACGAGGCGCTCGCCCGCGGCTGGCGCCCCACCGACCCAGGCCACCCCGAGTGGGACGGGTGGGACCTGTTCGACGGCGCCGTGGCCCGCCTCCGCGCCGCGGAGTCCGTGGCGGACACCGGGTCTTGATGGAACACACCCGATCCTGACCTGAGGGCCGGCCCCGCGCGAGGAAGAGCCCCTTCCGATATCGCTGGCGTCAGGAAGGTGCCCATCCTCACAGCCGGGGCGCCGTCAGCCGAGGTGCCGTCAGCCGAGGTGCCGCGCGTGCGGGCGGTCACTACGCTGCCGCCGTGGAGTGGATGACGACCGGGCTCTTCCTGGGCGGGTGCGTGGGGCTCGCCGTCCTCCTGGTGGTGGGGCTGGTCGCGCTGGTCGTGACGGCCCACCGGCGGGAGCGGGAGCGGCGGGACCGGTGGCGGCACTGGGCGGCCCAGCACGGCTGGGCGTACGTCGAGCAGCCCCGGGTCGCCTGGACCGACCGGGTGCCGGGACGCAACCGCAGGGGCGTGCGGTTCGCGCTGACCGGGACGCTGCACGGCCGCCCCGTCGGGGTGGCCGAGTACGCGTACACCGAGACGCACACCTCGACCGGCGCGGACGGCAACCAGACGACCAGCTCGCACACCCACGCGTACGTCGTCTGTTCGGTGTGGTTGCGGTGGCAGTTCCCGGCGCTCGCGGTCGCGCCGCGCGGCGCGGTCTCGAAGCTGGGTCGCGCGCTGTTCGGCAGCGACGTCTACGCCACCGGGCACGAGGAGTTCGACCGGCGGTGGCGGGTGGGCGCGGCGGCCCCGGGGCAGCAGGCCCTGGTCGGGCCGGCCCTGGTGGCCGCGCACCTGGCGGGGGCGGTGCCGGCCTGGAGCGTGCGCGGCACCGAGCTGATCACCTACCGGGCCGGGCGGCTGGAGGATCCCGCGCTGGTGCCGTCGCTGGTGGCCCCGCTGGTCACGGTCGCGAACCTGCTGGAGCAGGGGCCGGTGGCCGGGCGCCCGGTGGGTGGTGCGCCGGGCCGCTGAGCGCGGAAGGCCGGCCCCGAGGGGACCGGCCTTCCGTCACCAGCGGCGGAGACTACGGCTTCCAGGAGCCGGCGCTGCGGAAGTTGTGCTTGTATTCCAGCGCGCCGCTCTTGTTGCGGACGTCGAACACGACCGTGCCGGCCCGCTTGCTGCCCGTACGCAGGTTGTTGCCGGAGCTCAGCGTGTCGCCGCAGCCGGAGAGCGCGCTGGCCAGGCCGTTGGTCGTGGTGCCGTCGTCGGCCACCCACTCGAAGTAGAACGGGTTGATGGAGGCCTCGCCCTTGGTGACCGTGGCGGTGACGTGGGCGATCAGGTACATGCCCTTGTCGGGATCGGGGGCGTACGCCCGGCAACCCTTGGTGGCGGTGGTGAAGCGGGTGACGGTGACCTCGAGCGTCCCGTCGTCGTCGGAGAGCACCAGCGTGTCGCCGGGCTTCATGTTGTAGGTCTCGTCGTTCTTGCCCGGGGCGGAGCTGGAGCTGGGCCCGCCGCCCGGCGCGTTGGTGGTGATCGGCGTCGGCAGGGCCTTCTCGAGGTCGTCCTTCGCCTTGTCGGCGCCCGCGACGATCGCCACGATGCCGCCGACGCAGCAGAGCAGGATCAGCACGACCGCGATGATCGCGATGATCAGGATGGGCTTCTTCGAGCTCTTCGCCGGCGCGACCGGCTGCGGGGCGCCGAGCGGGTAGCCGGGCGCGCCGGAGGTCATCTGCGGGTAGGGCGTGCCGGAGACCGGCGGCTGCGGCATCCCGGAGGTCGGCTGGTGCGGCGCGGCCCACGGATCGCCGGAGACTGGCTGGGGGGCGCCGGAGACCGGGGGCTGGGCCCACGGCTCGCCCGGAGCGCCGAAGCCGGGGGGCTGGGGAGCGCCGGAGACCGGCGGCTGGGGCGCGGCCCACGGGTCGCTGGTCGGCTGCTGCGGCACGGGCGGCAGCGGGGCCCACGGGTCGCCCGTGGGCTGCGGCGCGCCGGAGACCGGCGGCTGCGGCGGATAGCCGCCCTGGTCGGCGGGAGGCTGCGGCGTCGGTGCCGTCGGGTAGGACGGCTGCTGCTCCGGGCTCGGTCGGTTGGGATCCTGCGGCCCGTATGGGGGCTGGGGGTGACTCACCGTACTCCTAGGCACCTGACGACGACGGCAAACGCGGCTGACGCTACCGTGCGCGGACAACGGAACATCTTCGCCTCTTTCCCGGCGGGCCGCTGTCCCCTGAACGGATCCTGTGGCCCGGTCGAAGAGGCCACGGCCCGGCTCGGTCAGGCCGGCGGCAGCACGGCGGCGGTGCGTACCAGGGCGTCGTCCACGCTGAACCGGCCGGTGACCAGGGCCGGCGGGCGGGCCACCGGGGCGGCGTCGAGCCGGGCCGGCGCGATGCGGGCGGTGAACGTGCCGGCGTCCGGGTCGAGTTCGACGAGCGCGTCGTGGAAGTCGAGCCAGGTGCCGACGACCGGGTGCCACACCTTGTAGACGCTCTCCTTCGCGCTGAACAGCACGGCCGGCCAGGCGGTCCCCGCCGGCAGGCGGGCGCACCGCTCCTCCTCCTCGGGCAGGCAGATCAGCCGGCGTACGCCCGCGTCGAGCGCCCGGTGCCGCTCGGCGTCGATGCCCACGGAGCGGACCTCGGCGGCGCGGGCCACCGCCGCCGCGCAGTAGTCGCGGGTGTGCGTGATGGCGCCGACCAGACCGGCCGGCCAGACCGGCGACCGGTCGGCGGCCGACGGCACCGCGACCGGCGGCACGCCGAGCGCCGCCATGGCCCGCCGGGCGCAGACCCGGCCGGCGGTGAAGTCGCGGCGGCGGCTCTGCACCGCCCGGTCGCTCAGGCACGCCCCCTCGGCCGGCAGCAGCCCGCCGGTCCAGTCCGCCGGCCCGGCCACCGCCACGGCCACCGCCGGCGGCAGCAGGTCACGCATCGCCGCTTCCCGAGAGGTACGCGCGCACGCGCGCCCGCTCGGCGTCGAGGCCGTCGGCCGGCACCGGCGGCGACTCCGGCCACAGGTCCACCGCCGGCTCGCCGTCGCGCGCCTCCCAGGTGCCGACGACCCGCCCCCGGTGCACCACGACCGGCGAGATCCACCCGGCGGCCCGGCTGACCGCGGCGCGCCGGGCGGCCGGGACGATCGTGGTGTCCTTCGTGCCCGGCCCGAGGACCCACTGGTCGAAGGCGGGCAGCAGGCGTATGGCGTCGTCGGGGCGGGCGGCGGCGATCTCGTCCACGTCGGCGGCCCGGGCGTACGCCGGCCGGTCGTCGACGGTCACCGGCACCAGTTCGCCGGCGTCGACCAGGCGGGCGAACCAGTCGCGCAGCGCGGCCCGCTTCGAGCCGCCCCGGCTCAGCCACTGGTCGAAGGTCTCCGGGTCCGCCGGCCCGTACGCGCCCAGCCAGGCCGGCACCACCCGGGCCGCCGCCTGCGCCGGGTCGGGCAGCCCGGGCCAGTCGGGCAGCAGCGTCTCCGGTCGGGTGAAGGTGACGCGGTTGCCCTCGGCCGGCCCCTGTACCAGCAGGCCCTGCCAGGCCAGCGGCTTGAGCACGGCGCCCCAGCCCGAGCCGAGGTGCGCGGCGAGCGTCGGGTCGCCGGTGCGTTCCACGATCTCGGCGGTGAGCTGCTCCCGGGTCAGCGTCCGGCCGTCCAGCGCGGCGGCGGCCGCCTCGGCGATCGCCGCGAGCCGGTCCACGGTCACGAAGGTGCGCTGCCACGAGCCCTTCTCCCAGAAGCGGCCGGCGGCCAGCAGCGAGAGACAGGCGGGCGCGTCCTCGACGCGCAGCACGTGCAGGGTGCCGCGCATCGCCCAGGTGCGCAGCAACCGCCGCCGCGCCAGCGCGTCGGCGAGCGCCCCGGGCCGGGGGTCGGCCTGCCGGGCGGCGACGGCCTGCTCGGCGGCGGAGGGGACCTGTGCCTGCACGCCGACCAGCCGCCCGACCACGTCGACGGCGTCCACGCCCGCCGGCCGGTGCAGCAGCTGCCGGCCGGCCCGCCAGGCCAGCACCTGGTCGACTGTCAGCGTCGCGAGGGCCATGGTTGGTGAACGTACCGCAACCGCGTAACGCCCCGGTGCGCCCCGACGCTGAACAGGCGTCGCCGGGGGACGACCTTCATCCATTTTCGACGGCGGCCCGGGCCGGGCCGTCACCTGGCACCGGAGAGGGGCTGCGATGACCGGTGGTGCGCAAGACCCGGCATCCCCTGTGGACGAGCACGCGCCGTCGACGCCCGGGTGGACGTGCGACACCTGCGGCACCGAGTGGCCGTGCGCCGCCAAGCGCGCCCGGCTGCTGGTGGAGTACCAGGTCGACCGCGCTTCGCTCAGCGTCTATCTGGGGTCGTGTCTCGCGGCCGCCGCGGAGGACCTGCCGCCCACCCCCGGCGCGTCCCTCCAGGACCGGTTCATCGGCTGGCTGCCCCGAACGCCGAGGGGCGCCTGACGTCCGGCGCGGTGGTCGCGAAGCCCCGCCGTCCCGCCGACGGGATCCGCCCGCCGTCGCGGCAGGGCCGGAATACCGCCCGGTGCCCCCCAGGTTAGGGGCGAATTTCCACTATCTGAACATCCGGATAGAGCGCGTTAACCGGACGCCGATGACGAAGCGCCCAGTCGCGCCGGAAACCCCGTGAGCTGGTCCGATTCTCGCGGTCGCGGCCCCGCTGAGCGGCTTCTCCGGCCCCGACCGGCCGCCGACCGGGTGCGCCGGACGCCCCGGACCCCACCCGGAAAGCGGGACTCGCGGGCCTTTCGCCGTTTCGTACCGTTCGTGCGAGATGACGGAACGTCAACGACCGGACGTGATCCGGGTGTACGGCCAGCCACCGGTCGGAAATCTGACCGAAGTCGCCCCGTTGTGCCGGTGGTACGCGGTGGTTAAGCTTCGTGTGCGCGCCCCAATCGCCCGCTTCCCCCGTGGCAGGCGATCGGGGCGCGCTTCTCTGTCGACGGGCCCGCACGCCACCGCGTGCGGGCCCGTTTTCGCTGGTCCCGCGCCCGGCTGCCGCAGGCCGCAGTGGGCCGCCCGACCGGACGGCCGGCCACGAAACCGCCGCACGCGCCGACCACGAGCGGCCGGTCGCCGCGCGCCCGCCGCCGTCGACCCCGCGCCGGTGGGGCGTCGCGTCGGTCAGATCCAGCGACCGTCCAGCCACATCCGCGCGGACCACTCCGCGTACGGCAGCAGCTTGCCGACGAAGATCGGATAGAAGTACGCGAAGCAGAGCGCGACCAGCAGCACGTACGCCCCGGCGATCACCCCGCCCACGAGCCGGCGGTCCTGGCCGGCGTCCACCGCGCCGACCGTCCCGCCCCCGGCCGGTCCCGCCGGCGTGACGATCGCGCCGAGCACGTAGACCACCGCCAGCACCAGGAACGGCAGCGCCGGCGCGGTGTAGAACGAGAACATCGTCCGGCCGTCGAGCGCGAACCAGAACCACGGCAGCAGACCGCCCGCCACGACGAACAGGATCGTGCCGGCCCGCCAGTCGCGCCGGGCCACACCCAGCCAGGCCAGCGCCACCAGGGCCGGCAGGAACGACCACCAGAGCAGGGGAGTGCCGAGCAGCAGCACCTCGGCGGCGCAGCTCGGCGCCCCGCACGCGCCGTCACCGGACCAGTAGAAGGCGACCGGCCGGCCCAGCAGCAGCCACTGCCACGGCCACGACTGGTATTTGTGCGGGTCGTCCAGGCCGGTGTGGAAGCCGTACGCCGCCTTGTGGTACTCGATCAGGTTGTTGAGCGCCCCGACGACGGGGGTGTCGCTGAGCGGGGCGTTCGGGTAACTGTCCGCCAGCCGGTAGTAGCCGTCGTCGCCGAGCAGCCAGCCGGACCAGGTGGCGACGTAGGTGACCACCATCAGCACCCCGGCCAGCACCAGCCACGGCAGCTCGTCGAGGGCGGTGTCCCGCCACGGCCGCCGCACGCCCGCGGAGCGACGGACCCCGACCTCCCAGAAGATCACCAGCAGCGCGAAGACGGGCAGGAAGTAGAGCGCGCTCCACTTCACCGCGCAGGCGCAGCCGAACAGCACCCCGGCGGCCAGCCGCCACCACGGCCAGTCCCGCCAGCCGCCGGCGGGCCGCCCGGCCCGGCCCGGCCGGCCCGGGTCGAGGCCCGCCTCCAGCGCCCGGGCCCACCGCCGCCGCCGGGCGTCCCGGTCGAGCACGAGGGCGCCGAACGTGGCCAGCACGAAGAACAGCAGGAAGATGTCGAGCAGCGCCGTGCGGGACAGCACCAGGTGGAAGCCGTCCAGCGCGAGCAGCAGGCCGGCGGCGCAGCCGAGCGCGGTCGAGCGGAACAGCCGCCGGCCGATGCGGACCAGCAGCAGCACCGACAGGGTGCCGACGAGCGCCGCCGAGAACCGCCAGGCGAACTCGGGCGCGGTGGTCACCAGGTGGCCGGGCACGGAGATGTTGTGCTCGGCGTCGGAGTAGCCGAAGGCCCACTCGCCGAGCCCGATGAGCCACTTGCCCAGCGGCGGGTGCACCACGTAGGAGGCGGCGCCGTCCTTGTAGTTCCACTCGACGCCCTTGTCGACCAGGGCCCAGCCCTCACGGGCGTAGTAGATCTCGTCGAAGATCTTGCCGGGCGGGTGGCTCAGGCCGACGAACCGCAGGATCGCCGCGATCGCGACGACCACCCCGGTCGCCAGCCAGGAGCGGCCGTCCAGCCGGGCCTCCACGGTCGCCAGCCGGCGCCGGACGACGCCGGGAACGCCGCCGCCGGGAGCCGGGGCGGACCCTTCGGGTGGGCCACCCGCCGTGGCATCCGGTTCCGACCGGTCCGCGCTCTGTGCTGTCGACGCGCTCGTCACCCGGCGATCGTAGGCTGCGGAGGTGCCCGGTGGCGCCCGTCGCCGCCGAAACCCGCACCGTCGTCGATGAAGGAGCTGTTCTCGTGGGTGAAATGTCCGACACGGGGCGGCTGATCCTCCTCGGCGCGCCGCTCGGCAACCCGGCCGACGCCTCGGCCCGCTTCCGCGAGGTGCTCGCCACCGCCGACGTGGTCGCCGCCGAGGACACCCGCCGGCTCACCCGCCTGGCCCGCGACCTGGACGTCACGGTGGCGGGGCGGATCGTCTCCTACTTCGAGGGCAACGAGGAGCGGCGCACCCCCGAGCTGGCCGACGTGCTGACCGCCGGATACGTGGTCGCCCTGGTCACCGACGGCGGCATGCCGAGCGTCTCCGACCCGGGCTACCGGCTGGTCCGCGCCGCCCTGGACGCCGGCGTGCCGGTCACCGCCGCGCCCGGCCCCAGCGCGGTCACCACCGCCCTGGCCCTGTCCGGGCTGCCCTGCGACCGGTTCTGCTTCGAGGGCTTCCTGCCCCGCACCCCCGGCGCCCGCCGCTCCCGGCTGCGCGCCCTCGCCGCCGAGGAGCGGACGCTGGTCTTCTTCGAGGCGCCGCACCGCGTCGCCGGCGCGCTCGCCGACCTGGCCGCCGCGTTCGGCGCCGACCGGCCGGCGGCGCTGTGCCGCGAGCTGACCAAGACGTACGAGGAGATCGTCCGCCGCCCCCTCGGCGAGCTGGCCGACTGGGCCGCCGAGGGGGAGCCGCGCGGCGAGATCACGCTGGTGGTGGCGGGCGCGCCGGAGTCGGCCCGGGAACGGCCCGACGACGACGCGCTGCGGGCCGCCGTC
This sequence comes from Micromonospora sp. NPDC004336, assembly GCF_053602615.1. NCBI lineage: Bacteria > Bacillati > Actinomycetota > Actinomycetes > Micromonosporales > Micromonosporaceae > Micromonospora > Micromonospora sp. NPDC004336. The sequence continues at coordinate 58,069 of NZ_JBSGDY010000007.1, read as the reverse complement.
GCCGCCCGCGAGGCCGCCGGCCTGTCCCGGCGCGACGCGATCACCGAGGTCGCCACGGAGTACGGCCTGCGCCGCCGCGAGGTCTACGGCGTCGTGCACGCCCCGGCGTAGCCGGAGGCGGCTCACCAGGCGGCGACGAGGAAGCCGAGGGTGATCGCCAGCGGGCCGACCACCGCCCCCGTCACCGCCCAGCGCCGCAGCTTGGGGTCGGCGAGCCGGGTGGCCCCGGTCCACCGGGCGATCCCGGCGCAGCAGCCGAGCACCACCAGCAGGCCGAGCAGCCAGCGCAGGTGCCCGGCCGCGCCGGCGTCCGCGTACGCCGTGCCGCCGTCCGGGCCGGTCATCCGGGCCGGCACCGACGCGCCGGTCGCGGTCCGCTCCGCGGCCACCCCGCTGACCCGTACGCCGTGCGCGATCCACGACCCCTCGGCGGCGAAGAAGTTGCCCCGGCAGCGCTGGGTGAGCCCGCCCCCGTCGCAGTCGACGATCACCACGGTGCCCCGCGTGGCGTGCCCCACCGCCAGCCAGAACGGCCCCGCGCTCACCCACGAGAAGAAGGCCGCGACCAGGCTCAACGCCAGCAGCGCGGCCAGCCCTGGCAGCGGGTCGGGCGGCTGCGGGGCGCGCCGGGGGCGCCCGCCGCCGTCCCGCGAGGGGCGCTGCCGCTCGTGCGGCGGCTCCTCCCTGATCGGCGTGCCGTCCCAGTGCACCTGCTCGATCGGCGCCCAGTAGGCCCCGTCGTCGCCGCCGTCCGGACCGCCCGGGGCGTCGTCGCCGCCCGGCGTACCCCCGGGCGGGGAGGGCCCCCGGCGGGGCCGGTGCTGGGGCTGTCGGACCGGGACCCGGCGCGGCACGGCGTCGACCGGCGCCCCGGTCGTGGGCTCGACCTCGACGGCGGGCTCGGCGGGCGGCTCCGGCGCGGCGGCCGGCACCACCCGCCGCTGCGGCGCGACGGCGCCGCGCGCGGCCCCGGGAGCGCCGCCGCCCGTCGGGCCAGGGCCGCGGTCGTCGTGGTCGCGGGCCGCTCGTCTGCCAGTCACGACGTCCATTGCACCCCGACGCCGGTACGCAGGACGGCAGCTCACGCCGCGTGTCGGCGACAAATCGGACCAACGGTCGACCCGATCCGGCCGGACCGCCGACCCGGGGACCCTATTGGTTCGCGGTCACCTGAGCCGGGTCACTAGGCTTGCTGGTCATGAGTCACGTTCTCGCGGCGGTTGCCTGGCCGTACGCCAACGGCCCGCGCCACATCGGCCACGTCTCCGGTTTCGGCGTTCCCTCCGACGTCTTCAGCCGGTACATGCGGATGGCCGGCCACGACGTGCTCATGGTGTCGGGCACCGACGAGCACGGCACCCCGATCCAGGTGCAGGCCGACGCCGAGGGGGTCACCCCGCGCGAGCTGGCCGACCGGTACAACCGGGTGATCGCCGAGGACCTGCGGGCGCTCGGGCTCTCCTACGACCTGTTCACCCGCACCACCACCCGCAACCACTACGCGGTGGTGCAGGAGCTGTTCCAGGGGTTGCACCGCAACGGCTACATCGTCCCGAAGACCACCACCGGCGCGATCTCCCCGTCCACCGGCCGGACCCTGCCGGACCGCTACATCGAGGGCACCTGCCCCATCTGCGGCTACGACAGCGCCCGCGGCGACCAGTGCGACAACTGCGGCAACCAGCTCGACCCGGTCGACCTGATCGACCCCAAGTCGAAGATCAACGGCGAGACGCCGAAGTTCGTCGAGACCGAGCACTTCTTCCTGGACCTGCCCGCCCTGGCCGACGTGCTGCGGCAGTGGCTGGACAACCGCGAGGGCTGGCGCCCCAACGTGCTGCGCTTCTCCCGCAACCTGCTCGACGACCTCCAGCCCCGGGCCATCACCCGCGACCTGGAGTGGGGGGTGCCGATCCCGCTCGACGGCTGGCGCGACCGCGGCGACAAGCGGATCTACGTCTGGTTCGACGCGGTCATCGGCTACCTGTCGGCCTCCATCGAGTGGGCCCGCCGCTCCGGCGACCCCGAGGCGTGGCGGAAGTACTGGAATCCGAAGGGCCGCGAGGGCAGTGTCGCGTCAGCCAGCGGAGCCGGCGGTGACGCCCGCGGCTACTACTTCATGGGCAAGGACAACATCGTCTTCCACTCGGTGATCTGGCCGGCGCTGCTCTCCGGCTACTCCGGCGCGGGCGCCCACGACGGCGAGCCGGGCGAGCTGGGCCGGCTCAACCTCCCCACCGAGGTCGTCTCCAGCGAATACCTGACCATCGAGGGCCGCAAGTTCTCCTCGTCCCGCAAGGTGGTCATCTACGTCCGGGACTTCCTGGAGCGCTACGACGCCGACGCGCTGCGCTACTTCATCGCCGCCGCCGGCCCGGAGAGCAACGACACCGACTTCACCTGGGCGGAGTTCCTCCGCCGCAACAACGACGAACTGGTCGCCGGCTGGGGCAACCTGGTCAACCGGTCCGTCTCCATGGCGGCGAAGAACTTCGGCGCGATCCCGCCGGTCGACCCGGCCGGGCTCACCGAGGCCGACGAGGCGCTGCTCGCCACCGCCCGGGCCGGCTTCGCCACCGTCGGCGACCTGATCGCCCGGCACCGGCAGAAGCAGGCCATCGGCGAGGCGATGAGGGTGGTCGCCGAGGCCAACAAATACCTCTCCGAGCAGGCCCCGTGGAAGCTCAAGGACGAGGCGGACAAGCCCCGGATGGGCACCATCCTGCACGTCGCCCTCCAGGTGGTCAGCGACGCCAACACGCTGCTCACCCCGTTCCTGCCGCACTCCGCGCAGAAGGTGCACGAGCTGCTCGGCGGCACCGGGGTGCACGCGCCGATGCCGGTCATCGAGGAGGTCGAGGACCTCGACGGCGGGCCCGCGTACCCGGTGCTGACCGGCGACTACACGGTCGGCGCGCGCTGGGAGTCCGTACCGCTGGAGGTGGGCCGCGCGCTGGCCGCGCCGAAGCCGGTCTTCCGCAAGCTCGACCCGTCGATCGTCGACGAGGAGCTGGCCCGCCTGGCCGGCTGAGGCCGACGGCACCGACGGGCGCGCCCCCTGCCCGGGGGCGCGCCCGTCGTCGTACGGGCGGCGACGACCCGCCCCGGTCGGCCGTCAGGCCCGGGCCATCGCCGGCGCCCCGATGAAGTCCAGGATGGCGCGGTTCACCTCGGCCGCGTGCGTCCACGGGATGCCGTGCGGCGCGCCCCTGAGGGTGACCAGCTGGCTGCCGGGCAGCATCGGTTGCAGCCGCTGCCCGGTCTTCGCGTACGGCAGCACCGCGTCGGAGTCGCCCTGCACGATCAGCACCGGCACGTCGATGCGCGACACGTCGCCCCGGAAGTCGGTCTGCCAGGCCTCCACGCTGTCGTGGGTGCCCTTCGCCGACGCCCGCGCGCCGATCTCCCAGTGCGCCCGGAACGCCTCCTCGCTGACCAGCCTGCCCCGGTTCTCCTGGTAGTTGAAGAACGCCTCGCAGAAGGTGGTGAGATAGGCGAAGCGGTCGTCGAGGATGGCCTGCTGGAAGCCCTGGAAGAGGCTCTTCTCGACCCCCTCCGGGTTGTCCGAGGTCTTCAGCAGGAACGGCGCGAGCGGGGCCAGCAGCACCGCCCGCTCCACCCGCTGCGAGCCGTAGACGCCCAGGTAGCGGGTCACCTCGCCGGTGCCCATCGAGTGGCCGACCAGGATCGCGTCGCGCAGGCCCAGCTCGGCCATCAACACGTCCAGGTCGCCGGCGAACGTGTCGTAGTCGTACCCGAACGCCGGCTGGGCCGAGTTGCCGAAACCCCGCCGGTCGTAGGTGATCGTCCGGTAGCCGGCCGCCAGCAGCGGCCCGACCTGCTTCTCCCACGTCGCCCCGTTGAACGGGAAGCCGTGGATCAGCACGATCGGCTGACCGGAGCCGTGATCCTCGTAGTACAGGTCGACGGGGGCGGAGTTCTCCGTCCCCACGGTGATGAAGGGCATGCGCGTCTCCTGGTCAGTGACGGTCGGACGCGTGCGCGTTCCCGTCCCGCCCCCGGTTATGCCGGCGCGGGCCGGTGAACGGCCGGTGGCGTCCCCGCGACGGCGGGCGGCGGCGGTGTGTGATGCTGGCCTGCGATGAGCGAGCCCACCGAAACCCGCAAGCAGCGCGCCGCCCGCCGGGCCGGCGAGTTCCCGCCCGCGCCCGCGCCGCTGCCCCGGCCCGTGCTGGACAGCCACACCCACCTCGACATCACGGTCAGCGAGGCCGGCGTGCCCGGCGGCGGCCCCGCCGAGGACCCGGTCGCCGTCGCCGTCGCCGTCGCCGCCTCCGTCGGCGTCGACCGGCTGGTGCAGGTCGGCGTGGACGTGGCGTCGTCCCGGTGGGGCGCGGACGTCGCCGACGCCCAGCCGGCGGTGCTGGCCACCGTGGCGCTGCACCCGAACGAGGCGCCCCGCCTGGCCGACCTCGACGAGGCGCTGCGCGAGATCGAGGCGCTCGCCGCCCGCGACCGGGTACGCGGCGTCGGCGAGACCGGCATGGACTTCTTCCGCACCGGCGAGGAGGGGCGCGCCGTCCAGGAGGAGAGCTTCCGCGCCCACGTCGCCATCGCCAAGCGGTACGGCAAGGCGCTGGTCATCCACGACCGGGACGCCCACGCCGACGTGCTGCGGATCCTCGACGACGAGGGCGCCCCCGACACCGTGGTGCTGCACTGCTTCTCCGGCGACGCCGACTTCGCCCGCGAGTGCGTCCGCCGGGGATTCCTGCTCAGCTTCGCCGGCACGGTCACCTTCGGCAGCGCCACCGCCCTGCGCGAGGCCGCCGCCGTCACCCCGGTCGACCAGATGCTGGTGGAGACCGACGCGCCCTACCTGACCCCGATGCCGCACCGGGGCCGGCCCAACGCGTCGTACCTGATCCCGCTGACCGTCCGGTCGCTGGCCGCGACGACGGGCACGGACCTCGACGAGCTCTGCGCCGCCATCTCCGCCACCGGCGACCGCGTCTTCGGCCCGTGGTGACCGGGAGGACCCCTGGCACGCGCGCCCCGGCGGCGGCCCGCATAGGCTACGGGGCGTGACCGGTCTCCTCGGCCCGGCGGAGATCCGGGAACTGGCCGCCCGGCTGGGCGTCGCCCCCACCAAGAGGCTCGGCCAGAACTTCGTACACGACCCGAACACGGTGCGGCGCATCGTCACCGCCGCCGGGCTGACCCCCGACGACGTGGCGCTGGAGGTCGGGCCCGGCCTCGGCTCGCTCACCCTGGCCCTGCTCCCCGTCGCCGCGCACGTGCACGCCGTGGAGATCGATTCGACGCTGGCCGGCGCGCTGCCGGAGACCGCCGCCCGGCACGCCGGCCCCGACGCCGCCCGGCTCACCGTGCACCACGCCGACGCGCTGCGGGTGCGGGCCGCCGACCTGGCCGACCCCGCGCCGACCGCGCTGGTGGCGAACCTGCCCTACAACGTGGCCGTGCCGGTGGTGCTGCACCTGCTCGCCGAGCTGCCCAGCCTGCGCCACGGCCTGGTGATGGTGCAGAAGGAGGTCGCCGACCGGCTCGTCGCCGGTCCCGGCTCCAAGGTGTACGGCGTCCCCTCGGTCAAGCTCGCCTGGTACGCCCGCGCCCGCGCCGCCGGGAAGGTCCCGCCGAACGTGTTCTGGCCGGTGCCGAACGTCGACTCGGGGCTGGTCGCCTTCGCCCGCCGCGAGCCGCCCCGCCACGACGTACCCCGGGAGCGGGTCTTCGCCGTGGTGGACGCGGCGTTCGCGCAGCGCCGCAAGACCCTGCGCGCCGCGCTGGCCGGCTGGGCCGGCGGCGCGGACCGGGCGGCCGCCGCGCTCGCCGCCGCCGGCGTCGACCCCGGCGCGCGCGGCGAGGCGCTCACCGTCGAGCAGTTCGCCGCCATCGCCGCGTCGGCCCCGGCCGCTCCGTCCGCCGCACAGTAGGCTGACGCCGGGCCCGCCGAGGGCCACCGCACGTGCACGCGTACGACCTGGTCGACGGCCGGCACGGGCCCGCCGCCGACGCCGCCGAGGAGCTGATCGTGACCAAGCCGTTCGACATCCGCCTCCGCTCGCGGGACATCGCCCGGTGACCGAGGCCTGGGGACCGGACGACGAGGACGAGCAGCGGCGGCGCGGCGCCAGCGGGCCGGTGCGGGTCCGGGTGCCCGCCAAGATCAACCTGCATCTCGGGGTGGGGCCGCTGCGCCACGACGGCTACCACGAGCTGAACACCGTCTACCACGCCATCTCCGTCCACGACGAGCTGACGGCCCGCCGCGGCGACACCCTGACCCTCACCATGGAGGGCGAGGGCGCCGGCGAGCTGGCCCTGGACGACTCCAACCTGGCCATCCGGGCGGCCCGCGCCCTCGCCGCGTACGCCGGGGTGGCGCCGCACGCCCGGCTGCACCTGCGCAAGCAGATCCCGCTCGCGGGCGGGCTGGCCGGCGGCAGCGCCGACGCCGCCGCCGCGCTGGTCGCCTGCGACGTGCTCTGGGGCACCGGGCTGTCCCGCGACGAGCTGGCCGGGATCGCCGCCGACCTGGGCAGCGACGTGCCGTTCCTGATCCACGGCGGCACCGCGCTCGGCACCGGCCGCGGCGAGGCGGTCAGCCCCGTGCTGGCCCGACCCACCTCCTGGCACTGGGTGGTGGCCGTCGCCGACGGCGGCCTCTCCACCCCGGCCGCCTACCGGGAGCTGGACCGGCTCCGCGACGCAGGCACCGCCGGCGAGCCGCTGGGCAGCACCGACGCGCTGCTCGCCGCGCTGCGCCAGCGGGACCCCCGGGTGCTCGCCGCGACCCTCGGCAACGACCTCCAGGACGCCGCCCTGGCCATGCGCCCGTCGCTGGCGGAGACCCTGAAGGCAGGCGAGGCAGCCGGCGCGCTCGCCGGCATCGTCTCCGGCTCGGGGCCGACCTGCGTGTTCCTCGCGACGGACGCCGCCGACGCCGGGCGGATCGCCGCCGAGCTGGAGTCCGCCGGGGTGTGCCGCGAGGCGCGCACCGCCCACGGCCCGGTCGCCGGCGCCCGGGTCGTCTGACCCGGGCCGGCTCCGGCCGGAAGGAGCCGGGGCGTCCGCGTACCCTGGAAGGCTCAGGCGTCCCAGGTGCCGACCGGCACCGGGACGCCTTGATCATGGGAGGTGGGTGAGGTCGTGGCCAACATCGTCAACCTGGACCGGGTGTCCAAGGGGTACGGCGCCGCCGGCGCGCTGCTCACCGACGTCTCGCTCGGCCTCGACGACGCCGACCGGATCGGCGTCGTCGGCCTCAACGGCGCCGGCAAGTCCACCCTGCTGCAGCTGCTCACCAAGCAGGAGGAGCCGGACGACGGGCGGGTCACCCACCGCCGCGACCTGCGGGTCGCCTGGCTGCCGCAGAGTTTGACGCTCGCCCCCGAGGCCACCGTCCGCGACGTCGTGCTCGGCACCGCCTGGCTCGGCGAGAGCATGGGCGCCGAGCACGAGTGGGCGGGCGACGCCGGCGTGCGCGCCATCCTCGACGGCCTCGGCATGCCCCATCTCGGCCTCGACCAGCCCGTCGGCCCGATGTCCGGCGGCGAGCGGCGGCGGGTGGCCCTGGCGGCGCTGCTGGTCCGCGAGTCCGACCTGCTGATCCTCGACGAGCCCACCAACCACCTCGACGTCGGCGGCGTCGACTGGCTCGCGAAGCACCTCGTCGGCCGCCGGGGCGCGCTCGTCGTGGTCACCCACGACCGGTGGTTCCTCGACGCCGTCTGCACCACCACCTGGGAGGTCGCCGACCAGACCGTCCGGGCGTACGAGGGCGGGTTCGCCGCGTGGACCCTCGCCCGCGTCGAGCGCGAGCGGGTCGCCGCGGCCACCGAGGCCCGCCGGCAGAACCTGCTCCGTAAGGAGATCGCGTGGCTGCGTCGCGGCCCGCCCGCCCGCACCTCCAAGCCGCGGTTCCGCATCGACGCGGCCAACGCGCTCATCGCCGACGTCCCGCCGCCGCGCGACACCATGTCGCTGCAACGGCTCGCCACCGCCCGGCTCGGCAAGCAGGTGTACGACCTCGAGCACGTCACCCTGCACGCCGGCCCGAAGGAGATCCTGCACGACGTCACCTGGCAGGTAGGCCCCGGCGACCGGATCGCCATCCTGGGCCGCAACGGGGCCGGCAAGACCACCCTGCTGCGGATGCTCGCCGGCGTGACCCGCCCCGACGGCGGGCGCCTCGCCACCGGCTCGACCGTCCGGCCGGCGTTCCTCTCCCAGGAGCTGGCCGAGCTCCCCGGCCACCTGCGCGTGCTCGAAGCGGTCGAGGAGGTCGCCCGCCGGGTGCAGCTCGGCGACCGCGAGGTCTCCGCCGCGCAGCTCGCCGAGGTCTTCGGCTTCGACGACCGGCGCCTCTGGACGCCGGTCAGCGACCTCTCCGGTGGCGAGCGCCGGCGGCTGCAGATGCTCCGGCTGCTCGCCGGCGAGCCGAACGTGCTGCTGTTCGACGAGCCCACCAACGACCTCGACACCGACACCCTCGCCGCCCTGGAGGACCTGCTCGACTCCTGGCCCGGCACCGTCATCGTGGCCAGCCACGACCGCTACCTCATCGAGCGGGTCACCGACGTCGCGTACGGGATGTTCGGCGACGGGCGCCTCGTGCACCTGCCCGGCGGCGTCGACGAGTACCTCGCCCGCGCCGCCGGGCGGCCCGAGCCGGCCCCGGCCGTGGCGGCCCCGACCGCCGCCGGCACGCCCGCCCCCGCCGGCATGTCGGCCGCCGAGGCGCGGCAGGCGCGCAAGGAGCTCGCCCGGCTGGAACGGCAGGTCGCCAAGCTGGAGCAGAAGGAGGCGAGCCTGCTCGACCAGCTCGCCACCCACGCCACGGACTACGCCAAGGTCGCCGAACTCGACGCGCAGCTCAAGGAGCTGCGGGCCGAGCGGGAGCGCACCGAGGAGTCGTGGCTGGCACTGGCGGACGAGATCCCGGCGATCTGAGGCGTCCCTCTGTCATGACGCCGCGCGCGGGAGGCACCCCGTGTGCGGCGTCACACCGCGACGTGCGGGACAATCGTCCGCGACCCCTCACCCGAACGGCGTTGGAGACACAGACATGGCCCACACCCCCGTCAACCACCCCGCGCGGCCGGTATACCGGGCGATCGGCGGGCTGACCGGTCTGTACCTGGTGGCCTTCGGCGTGCTCGGCATCATCGCGAGCGCCGGGAACGAGATCCTCGCCCAGGACGACACCAAGGTCCTGGCGCAGGGCACCAACCTCGGGTTCTCGCTGCTCAGCGTCCTGCTGGGGGCCGCGGTGCTGGCCGGCACCGCGATCGGTCGCAACATCGACGTCATGATCAACCAGTGGCTGGCGTACGCCATCATGGCGATCAGCCTCGCCGGCCTCGCCTTCATCCAGACCGAGGCCAACATCTTCAACTTCAGCATCATCACCGTCATCGTGCTGATGGTGGTCGGCCTGGTGCTGCTGATGGTCGGCATGTACGGCAAGGTCGGCACGGACGAGGAGAAGGAGGCCTGGCAGAAGGCCCGGCTCGTGCTCTGAGTTCTTCCGGTTGCTCTCGGTTCTCGCCGGAGCCCGACCCGCTGCGGGCGGTCAGGCTTGATCCCTGCGCGGTCGGGCTCCGGCGAAAACCTGTCGTGGTCCCGCTCCACCCCGGCCCCTGCGGCCCGGTGGGGTGGGACCTTTCTGGTTCTGCCTCCCCCTCGGCGCTGCCTTCAGGCGTTTCGCCGGACATCGGCTCCTGTCCGGGTGACAATCGGGTGATCGTCACCAATCGGGTGGAGGGGTCATGCCGCACTTTCCGGTGAACCATCCGGCCCGGCCGATCTACCGGCTCCTCGCCGGGCTGGTCGGCCTCTACATCCTGGTCTTCGGGGTCTGGGGCGTCGCCCTGACGTGGGGCGATCCGCTCTTCGACCGCGGCGACGCCTGGGTCCTCGGGCTCCGCACCAACCTGGCGTTCTCGCTGGCCTCGGTGATCTTCGGGGTCGTGCTGATCGTCGGCGCCTCACGGCGCGGCAACCTCGGTCACCACATGAACCTGACCGCCGGGGTCGTCTTCCTGGTGACCAGCATCCTCATGATGGCCGTGCTCCAGACCGAGGCCAACTTCCTCAACTTCTCGATGTCCACGGTCATCGTGTCGATGCTCTTCGGGCTGCTCCTGCTCGGCACCGGCCTGTACGACAAGGTCGGCACCGACGAGCACGCCGAGGAGGAGCGGCGGCGCCGCCACCACCCCGTCTCCGAGGCGCACCGCTGACGGGCCGCCCCGTCCGGCGACCCCGCCCCGCTCAGCGACCTCGCGCCGTGATCAGCCCCGGCTTGGCCTCCAGGTGCGACAGCCCGTTCCACGCCAGGTTGACCAGGTGCGCCCCGACGGTCTCCTTGCGCGGCTTGCGCACCTCCAGCCACCACCGGCCCGTCAGCGCCACCATGCCCACCAGCGCCTGCGAATAGAGCTCGGCCAGCTTCGGGTCGTAGCCCCGGCTGGAGAACTCGGCGCCCAGGATGTGCTCCACCTGGTGCGCCACGTCGTTCATGACGCTGCTGAAGTTGCCCGTCGCCGACAGCACCGGGGACTCGCGCACCAGCACCCGGAAGCCGTCGGTCTCCTCCTCGATGTAGGTCAGCAGGGCCATCGCCGCCTGCTCCAGCAGCTCGCGCGGATGGCCAGCGGTCAACGCCGTGGTGATCCGGTCCAGCAGGGCCCGGACCTCCCGGTCCACCACCACCGCGTAGAGCCCCTCCTTGCCGCCGAAGTGCTCGTAGACCACCGGCTTGGAGACCTTCGCGCGGGCCGCCACCTCCTCTATCGAGGTGGCGTCGAAACCCCGCTCGGCGAAGATCTGCCGGGCGATCGAGATCAGCTGCTCGCGCCGCTGGGCCGCGGACATGCGTACCCGTGAGGAGGTCTTGCCGGCGGCGACCGCCCGCCGCCGGCCGGTGCCGCCGTTGCTGCCAGGGACATCCGCCATGTCGTCACTCCGCCGGCGCTCGGTGACGCCCTGTCGTGGGATGGTGCCGTCGGTGTGCCGGCTCACGTCGTCGCCTCACCGGCGACCGGCCGGATGGCGTCGCCGCGCCGCCCGACCGTTTCGTCGCCGGCACCGGCGGCGCGGGGCAACCCGCCGTCGCCCCCGCTCTGCTCGGTCACCCGGCCATACTGCCAGGTGGCCCCGACAGGCACCGCCCGGTTTACGACCCGGTGGCCGGCTTGACGAGCTTCGCCGCGATGCGCTCGGGCTTCGGCCAGCGCACGTCCCAGGCCGCGCCGGCCTTCTCGAACAGCCAGATCACCCGGGCCGAGATGTCCACCTGGCCCCGCAACACCCCGTGCCGCGCGCAGGTCGGATCGGCGTGGTGCAGGTTGTGCCAGCTCTCGCCGAACGACAGGATCGCCAGCGGCCAGAAGTTCGACGCCCGGTCGCCCTGGCGCATCGCGAACGGCCGCTCGCCGTAGACGTGGCACACGGAGTTGATCGACCAGGTCACGTGGTGCAGCAGCGCGATGCGGACCAGCCCGCCCCAGAAGAGCGCGGTCAGCGCGCCCTGCCACGACCAGGTCAGCAGGCCGCCCATCAGCGCGGGCCCCAGCACCGAGACGGTCACCAGCAGCGGGAAGAGCCGGTCCACCCGGTTGATGTCGCGGTCGGCGAGCAGGTCCGGGGCGAACCGCTCCCGGTTGGACAGCTCCCGGCCGAAGAGCCAGCCGACGTGCGCGTGGAACAGGCCCTTGGTCAGGCCGCGCACGCTCTCCCCGAACCGCCACGGCGAGTGCGGGTCGCCCTCCAGGTCGGAGAAGGCGTGGTGCCGTCGGTGGTCGGCCACCCACTGGATGATGTCGCCCTGCACCGCCAGCGATCCCGAGACCGCCAGCGCCACCCGCAGCCAGCGCTTCGCCTTGAACGAGCCGTGGGTGAAGTAGCGGTGGTAGCCGACGGTGATCCCCAGCCCCGAGATGACGTACCAGAAGGCGGCGACGGCCACGTCGGTCCAGCCCAGCCAGCCGCCCCAGGCGACCGGTACGGCGGCGAGGAGGGCGAGGAAGGGGATCACCACGAACGCCCAGAGGGCGACGAGGATGCCTCGGGACTGGCTTCCCTGGGTAAGCGGCTTGGGGCCCGGCGCGGGCTCGAGAAGGGTGGTGGACATGGCACCTCGCAGAGGGACGATCGATCACGAAGTTACGCCTACGTCACCGTAACTTAGCTTCGTTCGGCGCGCACGGGACAGCGTCGCGAATGAATGCCTGAACTGTCGTACGCCCGTACTAACGTGCTGCTCATGACTGATCCACCAACCGCCGGATCGTCACCGGCGCAGCCTGCCCCCAGCTACCGCGGGCCACTCCCGGAGCTCTACGAGCAGGCGCTGCGTCTGCGTCGCGGCGGGTGCACCGTGCCGGAGATCGCGAAGCGGGTGGGGGTGGCTCGGTCCACCGCCTACCAGTGGGTGCGTCACCTTCCGATCGACCACGACTCGGACGAGGCGAGGGCGCGCCGAAGGGCGCACTCCAAGGTCATGACCGATGCGCAGTGGGATCGACACCGTGCCGTCCGGGACGCGGCCCGAGCCGAGACGGTGACGAAGGTCGCGGCCTGGGTCAAGCAGCTCCGTCACCGCGAACTCGTCCTGGTCGGCGCGGCGATCTACTGGTGCGAGGGCGGCAAGGCCAAGCCGTGGCGGCCCAATGACTGCCGGGTCAAGTTCATCAACAGCGACCCGGTCCTGGTGCTGCTGTTCCTCCGGTTCGTCGAGGCGTTGGGGGTCGCCCCGGCTGCGCTGCGGTTCCGGGTCAACATTCACGAGAGTGCCGACGAGGCGGCGGCGGTGCGGTGGTGGGCAGACCTGGTCGGGGTGCCGGCGGAGAAGTTCCAGCGCTCCTCGCTCAAACGACACCGGCCGGAGACGAAGCGGCAGAACGTCGGAGATGACTATCGGGGCTGCCTCACCGTCTACGTCCTGCGATCGAGCCGCCTCTACTGGAAGATCGAGGGGATCATGAAGGGAATGAGCGATGGCGTCGCCGGCCCGGGGCGCTAAGGTGTAGGGGCCGGCGGGTTGCTTTTTTGCCCGTTTTAGACCGTCCCGGGTCGTCTAATGGCAGGACGTCAGGTTTTGGTCCTGATTGTAGGGGTTCGAGTCCTCTCCCGGGAGCTTCCGCTCGTCGCGGACGCCGTCTGGTTAGCATGGCCGCGAGACTGTCCGCCGTCCCGACGGGAGCCCGCGTCGTGTCCCAGCCCCACCTCCGCACCGTTGTCGTGCTCGCCGCCGGGGAGGGCAAGCGGATGAAGTCGGCGCTGCCCAAGGTGCTGCACCCGCTGCTCGGCCGTACCCTCGTCGGCCACGTGCTCACCGCGGCCGCGCCGCTGGCCGCGGACCGCACGGTGGTCGTGGTCGGCCACGGCGCCGACCAGGTCCGCGCGCATCTGGCGGAGATCGCCCCCCAGGCCACGCCGGTGCTCCAGGCCGAGCAGCTCGGCACCGGGCACGCCGTCCGGATCGCGCTCGACGCGGTGCCCGACGCCACCGGCACCGTGGTCGTGATCAACGGCGACGTGCCGCTGCTGCGCCCGGAGACGGTGGCCGCGCTCGTCGAGGCGCACGAGGGCGAGAGCGCGGCGGCGACCGTGCTCGCCGCCGAGGTGCCCGACCCGACCGGCCTGGGCCGGATCGTGCGGGACGCCGACGGGCGGCTGGAGCAGATCGTCGAGGAGCGCGACGCGACCGCGGCGCAGCGCGCGATCCGCGAGATCAACGCCGGCATCTACGCGTTCGACGTGGCCCGGCTGCGCGACGCGCTCGGCAAGCTGTCGACCGACAACGACCAGGGCGAGGAATACCTGACCGACGTCTTCGGCCTGCTGGTCTCGGCCGGGGAGCCGGTGGCGGTGCACGTGGCGGCGGACCACGTGGAGACGCTGGGCTGCAACGACCGGGTCGAGCTGGCCGCGCTGCGCCGCCTGCTGCGTGACCGGGTCAACGAGGCGTGGATGCGCACCGGGGTCAGCCTCCTCGACCCGGACACCACCTGGATCGACGTGACGGTTGCCCTGGACCGGGACGCGGTGGTCGACCAGAACACCCAGCTGCGCGGCGGCACGGTGGTCGGCGCCGGCGCGGTCGTCGGGCCGGACGTGACGCTGATCGACACCGTGGTCGGCCCGGGCGCCACCGTGCTGCGCAGCCACGCCGTGGGCGCCGAGGTCGGCCCGGGCGCCAGCGTCGGGCCGTACGCGTACCTGCGGCCGGACGCCCGGCTGGCGGAGAAGGCCAAGGTCGGCACGTTCGTCGAGGTGAAGAACTCCGAGGTGGGCGCGGGCGCGAAGGTGCCGCACCTGTCGTACGTGGGGGACGCCACGATCGGGGCGAAGGCCAACATCGGCGCGGCGACGATCTTCGTGAACTACGACGGGGTGAACAAGCACCGCACCACGGTCGGCGAGGCGGCCTTCATCGGCTGCGACACCAGCCTGATCGCGCCGGTGGAGGTGGGCGCGGGGGCGTACGTGGCGGCGGGCAGCGCGATCACCCAGGACGTGCCGCCGGGCGCGCTCGGGGTGACCCGGGCGCCGCAGCGCAACATCGACGGGTGGGTGGCCCGCAAGCGGGCCGGCACCGCCTCCGCCGAGGCCGCCGAGCGGGCCCGCGACGGCGGCGAGGGTGTGTCGGCGCGGGCCGCCGGGGCAAGTGAAGGTGAGGCAATCCACGGGGATGCCGAGGCGGTCAGGCCGGCGTCCGGCGCGGGGGATACTGCAACCGAATAGTCCCCGGTCCACCACCACCGTGCCGGGTACCACCGACCAACGGGAGCAGACGGGCCCATGGGCAGCATCGTCGCCGAAAACCGCAAGAGCCTGATGCTTTTTTCCGGACGTGGCTTTCCGGAGTTGGCCAAGGAGATCGGCGAGGTGCTCGGCGTCGCGCCGACGCCGGCCGACGCCTACGAGTTCGCCAACGGCGAGATCTTCGTACGGTACAAGGACTCGGTGCGCGGTTCGGACGCCTTCGTGGTGCAGTCCGTGACGCACGGGGTCAACACCTGGGTCATGGAGACCCTGATCATGATCGACGCGCTGAAGCGCGGCTCGGCCAAGCGGATCACCGTGGTCCTGCCGTTCTACCCGTACGCCCGGCAGGACAAGAAGCACCGCGGCCGGGAGCCGATCTCGGCGCGCCTGGTGGCGGACCTGCTGAAGACGGCCGGGGCGAACCGCATCCTCACCGTCGACCTGCACACCGCGCAGATCCAGGGCTTCTTCGACGGCCCGGTCGACCACCTCTTCGCGATGGACATCCTCGCCGAGTACGTCGAGCACAAGTACGCGGGCCGGCCGATGACGGTGGTGGCGCCGGACTCGGGTCGGGTGCGGGTGGCGGAGCGGTGGACCGACCGGCTGGGTGGCTGCCCGCTGGCCTTCATCCACAAGACCCGGGACCCGCTGAAGCCGAACCAGGTGGTGGCGAACCGGGTGGTCGGCGAGGTCGAGGGGCGGGTCTGCCTGATCGTCGACGACATGATCGACACGGGCGGCACGATCTGCAAGGCGGCGGACATCCTGCGGGAGTCCGGTGCGGCCGACGTGATCGTGGCCTCCACCCACGCGCTGCTCTCCGACCCGGCGACGGAGCGGCTGAAGAACAGCCCGATCAGCGAGGTCGTGGTGACCAACACGCTGCCGCTGCCGCCGGAGAAGCAGCTCGACAAGATCACCGTGCTGTCGATCGCGCCGCTGCTGGCGCGGGCGATCCGCGAGGTGTTCGACGACGGCTCGGTGACCACCCTCTTCGGTGGCCTGAGCTGACGGCGACGCGCCTGAGCTGACGACGACGGGCCTGAGCTGACGGCGACGGCTCGTCGGTGACCTCTCGCCGACGGGCCGAGCCGACGGCCTGACGCGTCCCGGGCCGGGCGGGCGACCGCCCCTTCGGCCCGGGGTCGGCGCCCGGCGCGGCCGGCTTCGGGTGGGGCGCGGTCGGCGCGGCGCGGCGGATCGGGGGCGGCCAGAATCGGCCTGCGGGCCGGCGGGAACGGTGATAAGGGGACTGCCGGAAAGCTCGGAATCATCTCGGGTAGACTGGTGCGGTTGCCACGGCGAGGGTGCCCGGCGGGCCGCTGACAAGCGCCGCACGGAGGCACCGTCATCGACGCGGTGCTCCGGGCAGTCGTTCTCGACGCATGAGCCCCAGCGAGCCCCTCGCCCCAGCACCGCCAGTCGACAAGCCGCCGCGCGAAGCATCAGGAGTTTCCCCGTGTCCGAGGTAAAGATCAGCGCCGAGCCCCGTACCGAGTTCGGCAAGGGTGGTGCCCGTCGTACCCGCCGGGCCGGCAAGGTGCCCGCCGTGCTGTACGGCCACGGCGAGAAGCCCAAGCACATCGCGCTGCCGTCCCGCGAGTTCGCCGCCGCGATCCGCAAGGGCGGCGCCAACCAGCTCTTCGCGATCGAGGTCAGCGACGGCACCCAGGTGCTGGCGCTGCCGAAGGCGATCCAGCGTGACCCGATCAAGGACACCTTCGAGCACGTGGACCTGCTGCTGGTCCGCCGGGGCGAGAAGGTCACCGTCGAGGTCCCGGTCCAGCTGACCGGCGAGGCCGCGAAGGACACCCTGATCGTGCACGACCACGACACCCTCTCGGTGACCGCCGACGCCACCAAGGTGCCGGACCACCTGGAGGCGTCGATCGAGGGCCTGGAGGCGGGCACCCAGGTCACCGCCGGTGACGTGGAGCTGCCGGCCGGCGTCGAGCTGGCCGCCGACGCGGAGCAGACGGTCGCCTCGGTGACCGCCGCGCCGACCGCCGAGCAGCTCGAGGCCACCCTCCCCGAGGTCGAGGAGGCCGCCGAGGAGGCCGAGGCCGAGGTCGGCGAGGAGACCGCCGAGGGCGCCGAGGCTCCGGCCGCCGAGGGCGAGGAGAACGCCGAGGCGAAGACCGAGGCCTGATCGGTTCGCATCGTTGTGACAGGCGTCCCCGCGCGGTCGGGGGCGCCTGTCGGCGTATCGGTGGGTGGGTGACGGCGAGCAGCGGGAGGGGCGGGGCGTGACGGACGAGACGGGGCCGTGGCTGGTGGTCGGCCTGGGCAACCCCGGTCGGGAGTACGCCGGCAACCGGCACAACGTCGGCTTCATGGTGGCCGACCTGCTGGCGGGCCGGCTCGGCGCGAGGTTCGGCCGGCACAAGCGGGCGGTGGCGGAGGTCGCCGAGGGGCGGCTCGGCTTCGGCGGGCCGAAGCTGGTGCTGGTCAAGCCGCTGACCTACATGAACCTCTCCGGCGGGCCGGTGGCCGGCCTGGCCCAGTTCCACAAGGTGCCGCCGGGCCGGGTGATCGCCGTGCACGACGAGCTGGACATCGGCTACGGCCAGCTCCGGGTGAAGTGTGGCGGCGGCGAGGGCGGGCACAACGGCCTGCGGTCGATGTCGAAGTCGTTGGGCACGAAGGAGTACGTCCGGGTGCGGTTCGGCATCGGCCGGCCGCCGGGCCGGCAGGACCCGGCGGACTACGTACTGTCGGATTTCGGCGCGGTCGAGCGCAAGGAGCTGGAGTTCCTGGTGGATCGCGCGGCGGACGTGGTGGAATCCGTGGTCACCAGGGGCGTGGAGCCCACGCAGAACCTCTACCACGGGGTGTGAGCCCCCGGTCGCCCGCGGTGAGCCGGTAGTCTGCGCCTTTCGGCGTGGCGCGACCGGTGGCGGGGCCCGGCGTGCCGGCGCGGAGCGTGCGAGGCGACGGGAGCAGGGGTTATGGGCAGTCCTCCGATGATCGACGGCGCGTTCGCCCGGTGGCTGGCGGCCAGGGCCGGTCAGGCGCTGCTCGGTCTGCGGGCCGAGATGGGTTTCGCCGATCCGGGCGCGCTGAGGTCGGCCGGGGACAAGGTCTCGCACGACCTGATCCGCACCGAGCTGGCGAGGTGGCGGCCGGGTGACGCGGTGCTCTCCGAGGAGGACGAGGGCTCGCGGCTGGCCTGGGCGGCGGAGGTGAACGCCGGGGCGGTGTCGCGGCTGACCGCGGACCGGGTGTGGATCGTCGACCCGCTGGACGGCACCCGTGAGTTCGCCGAGGAGGGCCGTTCCGACTGGGCGGTGCACGTGGCGCTCTGGGCACGTACGGCGCCGGCACCGCACGGCCTGGTCGCGGGGGCGGTGGCGTTGCCGGCGCAGCACCGGGTGCTGGGCACGGACTATCCGCCGGCGTACCCGCCGATGACTGTGGAGGCGGCGACGGCGCCCGGCGGGCGGACGATCCGGCTGGCGGCGAGCCGGAGCCGGCCGCCGGTGTTCCTGACGGACCTGGCGGAGGACGTCGGGGCGCACCTGGTGCCGATGGGTTCGGCCGGGGCGAAGATCGCCGCGGTGGTGACCGGCGAGGTGGACGCCTACATCCACGCGGGCGGGCAGTACGAGTGGGACTCGGCGGCGCCGGTGGCTGTGGCGACGGCCACCGGACTGCACGCTTCCCGGATCGACGGTTCTGCGCTGAAATACAACGAGGCGGATCCGCGTCTACCCGATCTGCTGGTCTGTCGCAAGGATCTCGCCAGTCGGTTGCTTGCAGCGCTGCAGCGTCATTCCGGGTAGCCTGATCGGCAATTCTTGGCATGCCCGACCGGAAAGGTCTGGAATCAGATGAGCGGATTCGACCGAAGCGAGCCCGTGTCATGACCGCCCCCGCCGCCTACCAGGTGTCGCACCTCGACGCGCTGGAGGCCGAGAGCATCTTCGTGATGCGCGAGGTGGTCGCCGAGATGGAGCGGCCGGTGCTGCTCTTCTCGGGCGGCAAGGACTCGATCGTGATGCTCCGGCTGGCCCAGAAGGCGTTCGCCCCGGCCAACATCCCGTTCCCGGTCATGCACGTGGACACCGGCCACAACTTCCCCGAGGTGCTCGAATACCGGGACCAGCGGGTCGCCGAGCTGGGGTTGCAGCTGGTGGTGGCGAGCGTCCCGGAGGCCCTGGCCAGCGGGCTGGTCCGCGAGTCGGCCGACGGGATGCGCAACCGGATCCAGACCCCGGTGCTGCTGGAGGCGGTGGAGAAGCACCGCTTCGACGCGCTCTTCGGCGGTGCCCGCCGCGACGAGGAGAAGGCCCGCGCCAAGGAGCGGGTGTTCAGCTTCCGCGACGAGTTCGGGCAGTGGGACCCGAAGAACCAGCGTCCGGAGCTGTGGGCGCTCTACAACGGCCGGCACCACCCGGGCGAGTCGATCCGGGTCTTCCCGCTGTCCAACTGGACCGAGCTGGACGTCTGGCACTACATCGCCCGCGAGCGGATCGCCCTGCCGTCGATCTACTACGCGCACGAGCGCGAGGTGGTCGAGCGGGACGGGATGCTCTACGCGGTCAACGAGTTCTTCCGCCCCCGGGCGGGCGAGGAGCGGTTCAAGGCGCGGGTGCGCTACCGGACGGTGGGCGACGCGTCCTGCACTGCGGCCGTCCGCTCCGACGCCGACACGGTGGAGAAGGTCATCGAGGAGGTGGCGGCCACCCGGATCACCGAGCGCGGCGCGACCCGCGGCGACGACCGGGTCAGCGAGGCCGCCATGGAGGACCGCAAGCGGGAGGGCTACTTCTGATGACCACCGAGACCGCCCCGCCGGCCGGCGCGGACCCGACGGACGCCCGGGCCGTGCCGGATGCCCGGCCGATGGACCTGCTGCGGTTCGCCACCGCCGGCAGCGTGGACGATGGCAAGTCGACCCTGATCGGTCGGCTGCTCTACGACACGAAGTCGCTCTTCACCGACCAGCTCGCCGCCGTCGAGGCGGTCAGCGCGGCGCGCGGCGACGAGTACACGAACCTGGCGCTGCTCACCGACGGCCTGCGGGCCGAGCGGGAGCAGGGCATCACCATCGACGTGGCCTACCGCTACTTCGCCACGCCCCGGCGGAAGTTCATCATCGCGGACACGCCGGGGCACATCCAGTACACCCGGAACATGGTCACCGGGGCGTCGACGGCCGACCTGGCGCTGATCCTGGTGGACGCCCGCAAGGGGCTGGTCGAGCAGTCCCGGCGGCACGCGTTCCTCTGCTCGCTGCTGCGGGTGCCGCACCTGGTCCTCTGCGTCAACAAGATGGACCTGGTCGACTACTCGCAGGACGTCTTCGAGCGGATCGCGGACGAGTTCACGGCGTTCGCCGCGAAGCTCGACGCGCCCGACCTGACGGTGGTGCCGATCTCCGCGCTGCGCGGCGACAACATCGTCAGCCGGTCGGAGAACATGCCCTGGTACGAGGGGCCGTCGCTGCTGCACCACCTGGAGCGGGTGCACATCGCCAGCGACCGCAACCTGGTCGACGTCCGGTTCCCCGTGCAGTACGTGATCCGGCCGCAGTCCACCACCGTCACCGACTACCGTGGCTACGCCGGTCAGGTGGCCTCGGGGGTGCTCAAGCCGGGCGACGAGGTGATGGTGCTGCCGTCCGGCTTCACCAGCCGGATCTCCGCCGTGGAGACCGCCGACGGGCCGGTCGCGGAGGCGTTCCCGCCGATGTCGGTGACCGTACGCCTGGAAGACGAGATCGACATCTCCCGGGGCGACATGATCTGCCGGCCCAACAACGCCCCGGCGGTGGCGCAGGACATCGAGGCGATGGTCTGCTGGCTGGACGAGACCCGCCCGCTCCAGGTCGGCGGCAAGTACGCCGTCAAGCACACCACCCGTTCGGCGCGGGCCATCGTGCGCGGCCTGCACTACCGGCTGGACATCAACTCGCTGCACCGGGACGAGTCGGCCGGCGAGCTGAGGCTCAACGAGATCGGCCGGGTGCGGCTGCGGACCACCGTGCCGCTGCTCGCGGACGAGTACCGCCGCAACCGCACCACCGGCGGATTCGTGATCATCGACGAGACCACCAACCGTACGGTCGGCGCGGGGATGATCGTCGAGGCGCAGTGAGCGGCGCCGACGGGCGGGCCCCGGTGCCCGCCCGTCGCCCGCCGGGTTGACCGCGCCGGCACCTAGACGCGTGGCGGTGCGCCGGTGGCGGCCGGGGCCGGCGCGTTCGCGCGGGCCACGAGGCGGGTCCAGATCCGGTAGCCGACCCAGCGGACCACCGGGACGGCCCGGCGCTTGAGCTGCCGCCAGGCGCGGAAGGCGAGGACCGCGCCGGCCGGGAGCAGCAGCAGCGCGGCCGCCCCGCCGGCGGGGGTGTCCCTGCCGGGGGCGAGGCCGCTGAGGACCAGCCCGCCGAGCGCCGCCGTGGTCAGCGCCAGGCACAGCACGACGGACGCCGAACCGAGCTGGCGGCGGAGCTGGAGCCGGACCGCGGGCGGCTGCCGGCGCCAGACCGGCAGGATCGCGCCGGCGACGACCGCCAGGAGGGCCGCGGCGACGGCGAGCCGTCCGGGCCGCCCTGCGTCGACCAGCGCGAACAACGCCCAGTGACCGACGCCGGCCAGCGCCGCCGCGTCGAACAGCCGCCAGCACAGGGCCGCGGTGACCGCCTCGTGCGCCACGGCGGAACCGCGGGCCTGGGGGTCGGCGGTCAGGGCGTCGGTGTACCCCCGGGCGGCGCGGCCGACCCGGTCCCGCGCCGCCTCCATGCGCGCGAGCAGGGCCAGGGCCGGCTCGTAGGCCGGGTCCAGGGCGAGGGCCTGCCGGCAGGCCTCCCGGGCCGCCCGGAGCCGGCCCATCCGCAGGTGGATCCGGGCGTCCAGCAGGTGTACGTCGGGGATGTCCCGGCGGATCTGCCGCGCGGTGTCGGCGTGCCGGCGGGCGACCACGACGCGGGTGGGGTTGCCCATGGTCAGCAGCGCCTCCGCGAAGAGCGCGTGGGCCTCCCACGACTGCGGCGCGAGTTCCAGGGCCCGCTGGGCGGCGGCCGCCGCGTAGCCTGCCTGCCCGGCCGCCAGCAGGATCCGGGCCTTCTCGGCGAGCAGGTGCTCCTGGGCGCGGGCGACGCCGAGGGCCTGGTCCACCAGGCGCATGGCCTCGGCCAACTGGCCCACGGACCGGTGACAGCGGGCCAGCGCCACCATCAACCCGACGTGGTGGGGCTGCTCGGCCAGCGCGCCGCGCAGCACCTGCGCCGCCTCGGCATGTCGCCCGACGCCACTGAGGGCCTGCGCCCGCTCCTGCGCGACGATTCCGGCATCGCTCACGTCGTCTCCCTCCCCGTCGGGATCCTCGGCGGGCACACACCCTACCGACCGTCGTGACGGGACGGTGCACCCCCGGGGCCGGGCGGCGGCCGCCGTGCCGGGGGCCCGGCGACGCGCGCCGGGCCGGCCGCGACGCGCTCCGCCCGGCCAGGTCGCGCGCTCAGTCCGGCCGCGACGCGCGCTCCGCCCGGTCCGAGCCGGCCGCGACGTGGGCTCCGCTCGGCCGCGCGCGCCGAGCCGGCCCGGCGACGCGCGGTCAGTCCAGCCGGGTCGCTCCGGGCCCGGGCAGGACGGTGACGTGGCCGGGTGCGGCGAAGCCGCGTTCGGCGTACGCGGCCGTGACGGCGGCGGCGACCGGATCGGCCTGGCCGGCGTCGACCAGGGCGAGGACGCAGCCGCCGAAGCCGCCGCCGGTCATCCGCGCGCCGAGGGCGCCGGCCGACAGGGCCGCCTCGACGGCCGTGTCGACCTCCGGCACCGTGATCTCGAAGTCGTCGCGCATCGAGGCGTGCGAGGCGGTGAGCAGCGGGCCGATCTCCCGTACGCTGCCGGCGCGCAGCAGGGCGACGGTGTCGAGCACGCGCTGGTTCTCGGTGACCACGTGCCGCACCCGGCGGCGGGTCTCCGCGTCGTCGAGCCGGGCCAGCGCGTCGGCCAGCCCGTCGACGGGGACGTCGCGCAGGGCGGGCACGCCGAGCAGCCGGGCGGCCGCCTCGCAGGAGGTGCGGCGGTCGGCGTACTCGCCGTCGGCGTGCCGGTGCGGGGCCCGGCTGTCGACCACGAGCACGGCCAGGCCGGCGGCGTCCAGGTCGAACGGGACCTGCTCGACCGACTCGTCGCGGCAGTCGAGGAAGAGCGCGTGCCCGGCGCCGCAGCGGATCACCGCCGACTGGTCCATGATCCCGGTCGGCGCCCCGACGTAGGCGTTCTCGGCCCGCTGGGCCAACCGGGGCTGCCGCTCGGCGGGCAGGTCCAGCCCGCCGAGGTCGACCAGGGCGGCCAGCACGGCGGCCTCCAGCGCCGCCGAGGAGGACAGGCCGGAGCCGAGCGGCACGTCGGAGGCGATCGCCAGCCGGGCGCCGGGCACCGCGTGCCCCGCCTCCCGCAGCGCCCAGACCACCCCGGCCACGTACGCGCCCCAGCCGGTGACCCGGCCCGGCCCGGCGACCTCGTCGGCGCCGAAGTCGATCGTCTCGCCGGACAGCTCGGACCAGACCGTCCAGTGCTGCCCGGGCCGGCCGGCGGCGGCGGCCACGGTGCGCAGCGGCAGGGCGAAGGGGAGGACGAAGCCGTCGTTGTAGTCGGTGTGCTCGCCGATCAGGTTGGCCCGGCCGGGAGCCGCCCAGCGGCCGGCGGGCTCCCCGCCGTACGTCGAGCGGAAGCCGGCGGCGGCGCGGGCCGCGACGTCGGTCACCGGCGTTCCAGGACGTGCGTGCGGTAGAAGGCCCAGGCGTCGCCGACCATGTCGTGCAGGGTCGGCTTGCGCGGCTCCCAGCCCAGCTCCGCGCGGGCCAGGGCCGACGAGGCGACCAGCTCGGCGGGGTCGCCCTCGCGGCGCGGGGCCACCTCGACCGGCACCGGGTGCCCGGTGACCTCGCGGACGACGTCGACCACTTGGCGGTTGGTGAAGCCGTTGCCGTTGCCCAGGTTGTAGATCCGGTGCTGGCCGGCGGTCGCCGCGTCGAGCGCGAGCAGGTGGGCGCGGGCCAGGTCGGCGACGTGGATGTAGTCGCGCACGCAGGTGCCGTCGACGGTGGGGTAGTCGTCGCCGAAGAGCTGGAGCTTCTCGCGTCGGCCGGCGGCCACCTCCAGCGCGATCGGGATCAGGTGGGTCTCCGGGTCGTGCCGCTCGCCGAGCGCGACGTCGCCGTCGAGGTGGGCCCCGGCGACGTTGAAGTAGCGCAGCGAGACGGCGGCCAGGCCGTGGGCGATCGCCTCGGAGGTGAGCGCCATGTCGACGGCGAGCTTGGTGGCCCCGTACGTGTTGGTGGGGGCCTTCACGGCGGTCTCCGGGATCGGCAGCTCGGTGGGGTTGCCGTAGACCGCGGCGGTGGAGGAGAAGACCAGCCGGGGCACGCCCGCGGCGCGGACGGCGTCGATCAGGGCGATGGTGCCGACGGTGTTGGTGTGCCAGTAGAGCTCGGGCCGGACCATCGACTCGCCGGCGGCGATGAGGGCGGCGAAGTGCAGCACCCCGTCGAAGCCGGCCTGCGGGGTGAGCACCCGGGCGGCGTCGTGGACGGCGGCGTCGACGTGCGTGGCGTCGGGCGCGAGCGCCTCCCGGTGACCGGTGCGCAGGTCGTCGAGGACCACCACCTCGTGGCCGGCGTCGAGCAGCATCCGGGTCACCACGCTGCCGATGAAGCCGGCGCCGCCGGTGACGAGCAGTTTCACGTCGGTCTCCTCCCGCCCGGCCGCCCGGTCGCGACCCGTGTCGTGATCACCCTAAGGCCGGTCGTCGTGCTCCCGCCCGCCGTCGCCGCGCACCCGGCCGCGCCCCGGTCATTCCATCATAATCTTTCATGCTCGAACAGAGGCAAACATGTCGCGCCGGGCGGCCCCGCGCTGTCTACCATCACTGTCATGCGGGAGGCGGGTGGTCCCGGGCTGCGTCGACGCGCCCGGAATCGGCCGCGCCGCGACCCCGGCCCGCTGGCCCGCGCCGTCGCCCGGATCGTGGTCCGCGCCGCCGACGGCGCCACCCGCGCGGTGACGGCCCTGCTCGGGGCCAGCCCCGCCGCCGGCCGCGAACGGATCAGCGAGGCGGAGCTGCGCGACCTGGTCGCCGCCAACACCCTGCTCGACCCGTTCGAGCGCCGGATCATCGACGAGGTGTTGGTCGCGGGCGCGAGCCTGGTCCGCGAGGTGATGATGCCCCGCACCGAGGTCGTCTTCCTCTCCGCCCGGCTGACCATCGCCGAGGCGGAGCGGCTGGTCCGGGCCGAGACGCACACCCGCTACCCGGTCGTCGACGGCACCCACGACGACGTGGTCGGCTTCGTGCACCTGCGCGACGTGCTGCTCCGCCCCGACCTCGACCCCTGCACCACGGTCGGCGAGCTGACCCGCGAGGTGAAGCGGCTACCCGGCAGCAAGCGGGTGCTCGCCGCGCTCAGCGAGATGCGCCGGGAACGCCACCACCTCGCCGTGGTGGTCGACGAGTACGGCGGCACCGCCGGCATCGTCACCCTGGAGGACCTGATCGAGGAGCTGATCGGGGAGATCCACGACGAGTACGACACCGCCCCCGACCCGGTGCACGCCGGCCTGCCCGCCGTGGTGGACGGCCGGCTCAACCTCGCCGACTTCGCCGAGCGCACCGGCGTGACGCTGCCGACCGGCCCGTACGAGACAGTGGGCGGCTTCGTGATGGCGGCGCTGGGGCGGCTCCCCGTCCCCGGCGACGAGGTGCCCGTGACCGCCGGCCCGGCCGACGGTGGCGGCCCCGAATCCGACGCCCCGCCCGGCGGCTGGCTGCTGCGGGTGCACACGCTGGAGGGGCGCCGGGTGGCCCGGCTCACCGTCTCCGCCGTGCGCGTGCCCGAGCCCCGGCGCGAGGCCACCACCCGCGCGCCGGTGGGTCGCAGCCGACCCGCCGGCCCGTCATGACGTACGCCCGGCGTTGCTGACAGAATTGCCGTCATGTCCGACGTTCCCGCCCGCCCCCGCGTCTTCTCCGGCATCCAGCCGACGGCCGACTCGTTCCACCTCGGCAACTATCTCGGCGCGGTGCGGCACTGGGTGGCCCTGCAGGACACCCACGACGCCTACTACTGCGTCGTCGACCTGCACGCGATCACCGCCGGGCACGACCCGAAGGTGCTCACCCAGCGGTCCCGGCTGGCCGCCGCGCAGTTGTTCGCCGTGGGCCTCGACCCGGAACGCAGCACGCTCTTCGTCCAGTCGCAGGTGCCGGAGCACCCGATGCTCGCCTGGGTGCTGGGCTGCCTCACCGGCTTCGGCGAGGCCAGCCGGATGACCCAGTTCAAGGACAAGTCGCAGAAGCAGGGCGGCGAGCGGGCGAGCGTCGGCCTGTTCACCTACCCGATCCTCCAGGCGGCCGACATCCTGCTCTACCAGGCGAACGCCGTGCCGGTGGGCGAGGACCAGCGCCAGCACCTGGAGCTCTCCCGCGACCTGGCCCAGCGGTTCAACTCGCTGTTCGGGCAGACCTTCACGGTGCCCGCGCCGCACATCGTCAAGGACACCGCGAAGATCACCGACCTGCAGGACCCGACGGCGAAGATGTCGAAGTCGTCGTCCTCGCCCGCCGGCATCATCGACCTGCTGGAGGATCCGGCCCGCTCGGCCAAGAAGATCCGCTCGGCGGTCACCGACACCGGGCGGGAGATCGTCTTCGACAGCGAGACCAAGGCCGGCATCTCCAACCTGCTCACGATCTACTCCGCGCTGAGCGGGCGGAGCATCGACGACCTGGTGGCCGCGTACGCCGGCAAGGGCTACGGCGACCTGAAGAAGGACCTCGCCGAGGTGGTGCGGGAGTTCGTCACGCCGATCCAGGAGCGCACCCGGACCTACCTCGACGACCCGGCGCAGCTGGACAAGCTGCTCGCCGCCGGCGCCGAGAAGGCCCGCGTGGTCGCCTCGGCGACGCTGCGCGCCGTCTACGAGCGGGTGGGCTTCTTCCCGCCGGTGCGCGGCGAGTAGCGCCGCGACGCGACGGGTGAGGGTGGACAGGTCGGTGGCCGGAGGGGTGGCGCGGAGCGTGGATCGCAGGGACGGGGCGCCGGAGGCCGGCGACACCATCCAGATCGGCATCGCGGTGGACATCCCGGAGCCGTGGGGCGGCATGCTCACCCGCCGCCGGGTCGAGGCCGGCGACCCGCAGGTCGTGCCCGCGCACGTGACCCTGCTCGGGCCGACCGAGATCCCGGTGGCGGCGCTGCCGGCGGTGGAGCGGCACCTCACCGCGGTCGCCGCCGCCCACCTGCCGTTCACCCTGCACCTGCGCGGCACCGGTACCTTCCGGCCGGTGACCCAGGTGGTCTTCGTGGCGGTGGCCGCCGGGATCAGCGAGTGCGAGCTGCTCGCCGCCGCGATCAGCGCCGCCCCGGAGCTACGCCGCGAGGCACGCTTTCCCTACCACCCGCACGTCACCGTCGCGCAGGACGTCGCGCCGGAGGCACTCGACCGGGCGTACGAGGACCTGGCCGACTTCTCCGCGATGTTCGAGGTGGCGTCGTTCACCCTCTTCTCGCACAGCGGGGAGACCCGGTGGCAGCCGCGCCGGGACTTCCGGCTGGGCGGCTGACCTCCCGGCGCCACCGGTGGCGCCGCAGCGGCCCGTGCCGGCGGGGCCACCGGAGCCGTCGGTGCCGGCGGGGCGACCGATGTCGGCGGGGCGATCGATGTCGGCGGGGCGATCGGTGCCGGCGGGGCGATCGATGTCGGCGGGGCGATCGATGTCGGCGACGCGCCGGGCCGGCGAGGGCCGGCGGCCGGTTGCCCACCCGGGCGCGGGAGATCGGCGAGGATGACGGCGTGAACGTGTGGGGCCGCGTCGAGGCGGGCATCGACCGACGGATCAGCGCCGCGCGCCGCCGGTCCGCCGCCGCCGACCACCTGTGGCGGGCCGGCGTGCTCTACAACGACGTGCTCGGCGGGCGGCTGGCCGCCGCGATCGCCTACTACGGCTTCTTCGCGGTGTTCGCGCTGGCGCTGGTCGCGTACTCGATCTTCGGGGCCATCCTGGAGGACAACGACGAGGTCAGCGCCGCCGCCGCCGACTTCCTGCGGGAGAACCTGCCGTTCCTCGACCCCGTGCAGATCGCCGAGAGCAGCGGCACGGTCGGGGTGGTCGGCCTGATCATCCTGGGCTTCACCGGCATCGGCTGGGTGGAGGCCATCCGCTCCTCGCAGCGGTTGATGTACGGGCTCAACCAGCAGCCCGGCAACCTGGTGGTCCGCCGCCTGGTCGACCTCGGCGTGCTGCTCGTCGTCTTCGTGCTGCTCGGCGTCTCGGTGGCGGCGGTGGACGCGCTGGAGTCGCTGCTGCGGTTCCTGCTGCGCAGCACCGGCTCGATCGGCCTGACCACGATCAGCGCGGTGCTCAGCGTGCTGGTCAACGCGGTGCTCGCCACCCTGCTGCTGGTGGCGGTGCCGCGGCTGCGGATGAGCCGGTCCCGGCTGCGCCCGGTGGTGCTGCTCGTCGCCGTCGGCATCACGTTGCTGAACACCGTCGGGCGCTACTACGTGGTGCGCACCGAGCGGAACCCGGCGTACACCGTGGTGGCCGGCGCGGTGGGGCTCCTGCTCTACCTCTACCTGCTCAACCAGCTGGTGCTCTTCGGCGCGGCGCTCGCCGCCACCAGCCGGCGCGGCCGCGTGGTGGACCTGGCGGAGGGCCCGGCGCCGGCCGACCTCGACGCGGACACGGATCCCGGCGCCCCGGGCGGGGCCGGATGAACGGGGGAGCGGGCGTGCGGATCTCGATCGACCAGGGTTCGGCGGTGCCGCCGTACGAGCAGCTGCGCGGGCAGCTCGCCGAGCTGATCGGGACGGGCCGGCTGGCCGTCGGCACCCGACTGCCGACGGTGCGGCAGTTCGCGGCGGACCTGGGGCTGGCGGCCAACACCGTGGCGCGGGCCTACCGGGAGCTGGAGGCGGCCGGCCTGCTGGAGACCCGGGGCCGGCACGGCACTTTCGTCGCACCCGGCCGCGATGATGCGCTGGACCGGTTGCAGCGGGTGGCGGCCGACTACGCCGCCGAGGCCGCCCGGTTGGGGGTGCCGCCGTCGGCGGCGCTCGCCCTGGTCCGCGCGGCGCTGGACGCGGCGCGACCGGGCTGACGGCGCGGCGGAGGACCCGGCCGCCGCCCACGACGGCAGGAGGAGACCGATGGCCGAAGCGCAGACGACCGTAGTCGAGACGACAGTGGCCGTGCCCGCCGAGCGGGTCTGGGCGGCGCTGACCGAGCCGGGCCAGATCCCGCAGTGGTTCGGCTGGGAGCACGAGGGCCTGGCCGACGAGATCCGGTTCATCTTCGTCGACCATGCCCGTCCCGCCCCGCCGGACCGCATCGGGATGGCCGCCGGCCAGGAGATCCGGCTGGCGGGCGAGGGCGACCGCACGCGGCTGAGCGTGGTCCTGCCCCCGCCCGGCGGCGGAGAGCCGTGGGACGCGATCACGGAGGGCTGGCGCACCTTCTTCGAGCAGCTCCGCTTCCTGCTGGAGCGACGACCGTCGGGGCGACGGCGCACGATCCACCTGACGGGGGTCGCGACCGGGGCGCAGGCCCTCGCCGCACTCGACGCGGCCGGCCCGGCCGAGCGGTGGCACGACAGCCCGCGCCAGCGCATCGTCGTCGACGCCGAGGGCACGCTGATCGGGGTGGCCGCCGGCGCGCCGCTGGGCGGCGCCGACGTGTCACCGGTCAGCCTGACGGTCAGCGCCTACGGTGTGGACGAGGCCGGGCTCGACCGGCTGCGCCGGGACTGGTCCGCCCGCTGGCAGGCCGAGGTCGGCGTCGCCGCCGGCTGACCGTCTCCGCTCCGGCGGGGCCCCGGCCGGTCGGGCTCGGCCCGTCGGCGGCCGGGTCGGTGCGGCGACGCCAAGTCGGTCCGGCGCGGCGACCGCCGGGGTCGGTCCGTGCGGGGGGCAGCGGACCGCCGGGCCGTGCCGGGGGCGGCGAACCCGCGGGGCGTGCGAGGGCGGCGGGCCATCGGGGCGTGCGAGGGCGGCGGGTCGCCGGTCCGGTGATTGGGCCGAATGCCACCCACGTTCGCGGCGGGACGGACGATGATGGGCGCGTGGGCGCACTCGTGACACTGGACCTGCCGGACGACTCGCCGATGCTCGGCCTGCCCTGGATCATCACCTTCGGTCCGCTCGGCGACGCCGACGAGTGGGAACCGGTGGTCTGCGGCCCCTACGAGCGGCCGCACGCCCTGGCGCTCGCCGAGGCCGTGGTCGCCGAGGAGCAGCTGATGGCGGTGGTCGAGCCCCTGCTGCCGGCGGTGTCGGCGGAGCAGATCCGCAACGAGATCGCCGCCGCGCAGGTCGCCGCCGAGGACGAGACGGCACGGATCGAGGAGGCCGACCTCTACGGCGACTTCGAGGACACCATCGACGACGAGCTGGAGGCGGCGGCCGCGGAGGACCACCGCACCGAGCCGCTCACCCCGCCCAGCGAGGCCGAGCTGCGGGCCGGCTTCAGCCGCATCGCCGCGAAGCTGCCCGGCGGCTCCGCCTGAGGGTGTCCTGCGTGACGCGGACCACCATGGGCCCGTCGTACCCGCGCGGGCCGGGCGCGACACCCGCCCCCGACGGACGCCGGCGCCCCGGGGAGCGGACTCCCCGAGGCGCCGACGCCACCTCACCCCCCACCACAAGGGGTCGGTAGCCCAGTCGCCCGTCGGCGCGGGGCACAACGGACGACCAGGTCGGTGACGGGTTACCCGTTCAGCGCCGTTCGAACCAGGCGGCCGCGTCGACCGCGAGCAGGTGGCCGGAGCCCTGCCCGGTGAGCGGCTCGCTGGCGGCGATCGGCTCGCCGTACCCGTCGATCAGGGCCGGGGCACCGCTGATGTTGACCACGCAGGTCAGCACGGTGTCGCCGGCGGTGCGGCTGAAGGCGAGCACGCCCGGCTCGGTCTCCAGCCAGGTGACCCCGCCCGCGTCGGCGGCCAGGGCCGGGTGCTCGTGGCGGATCCGCAGGGCGGTGCGGTAGAGCTCCAGCGTCGAGCCGGCCACGCCGGTCTGGGCGGCGACGGAGAGGTCGCGCCAGGTCGCGGGCGCCGGCAGCCAGCTCAGTTCGCTGCCGGCCGGGCCGAAGCCGTACGGGGCCAGCTCGCCGCTCCACGGGATCGGCACCCGGCAGCCGTCGCGGCTCTCGCCGGTACGCAGGAACGCCGGGTCCTGGCGCAGCTCGTCCGGCAGGTCGAGCACTTCGGGCAGGCCCAGCTCCTCGCCCTGGTAGACGTAGGCGCAGCCGGGCAGGGCGAGCATCAGCAGGGTGGCCGCCCGGGCCCGGCGCAGCCCCTCCGCGCCGTCGCCGTAGCGGGTGACGTGCCGCTGCTTGTCGTGGTTGGAGAGCACCCAGGTGGTCGGCGCGCCGACGATTGTCGACTCGGCGAGCGCGGTGTCGATGACCTTGCGGAACGAGTCGGCCGACCAGGTCGCGTCGAGGAAGTCGAAGCTGAACGCCTGGTGCAGCTCGTCCGGGCCGATGTAGCGGGCGAGGCGCTGCGGGGTCTCGGCCCACGCCTCGGCGACCGCCATCCGGCCGCCCGGGTAGCTGTCCAGGATCGGCCGCCAGGCGCGGTAGATGTCGTGCACCTCGTCCTGGTCGAAGTAGGGGAGCCGGCCCTTGCCGAGCAGCTCCACCTGGCGCTGGCCGGTGGTCATCGTGCTGAAGCCGACGTCCGGCAGCCCCTCGGCCTTGATCATGCCGTGCGCCACGTCGATCCGGAAGCCGTCCACGCCCCGGTCCAGCCAGAAGCGCAGGACGTCCTCGAACTCGGCCCGGACCTCGGGGTGGCGCCAGTTCAGGTCCGGCTGGGCCGGGTCGAACAGGTGCAGGTACCACTGGCCGTCGTCGACCCGCGTCCAGGCGGGGCCGCCGAAGATGCTCTCCCAGTCGTTGGGGGGCTGCTCGCCGTCGGCGCCCCGGCCGTCGGCGAAGAGGTAGCGCTCGCGCTCGGCGGAGCCCGGCCCGGCGGCGAGCGCGGCCTGGAACCACGGGTGCCGGTCGGAGGTGTGGTTGGGCACCAGGTCGACGATGATCCGCAGGCCGAGCGCGTGGGCGTCGGTGATCATCGCGTCGAAGTCGGCGAGGGTGCCGAACATCGGGTCGACGTCGCGGTAGTCGGCGACGTCGTATCCGCCGTCGACCATCGGCGAGGTGTAGAAGGGGGTCAGCCAGAGGGCGTCCACGCCGAGGTCACGCAGGTAGGGCAGTCGCTCGCGGATGCCCTGCAGGTCGCCGATCCCGTCGCCGTTCGAGTCGGCGAAGCTGCGGACGTAGACCTGGTAGACGACCGCGGAGCGCCACCAGTCGTCGTCGGCGGTCGGCGTGGGGTTGCTGACGGTCATCGGAGGCGGTTCCCCGTTTCTGTGTGCGCGTGGGACGGCGGCACCCGGTGCCTGCGGGTGTGCGGCGCGGTTTGTCTGAGCAGGATGCCGCCCGAATGCTGCAAGAGTCAAGCATTTCTTGCGCAAGGAATGACGTCGGTCACCCCCTGCGCGCGCTCGAATCTGCCGACCCGCCGGGCGCGGGCCCCGCCGGCGGGAGGGATCAGGCCGGCGAGGGCGATCAGGCCGGGACGGCGAGCGCGGGCGGCGCCGGGCGCTGGTGGTGCGGGCCGCCGCCCCGGGCCGGCCGGGTTCCGCCCGCCGGGGCGACCGCGGTGGAGCCGCGCACGACCAGCTCCGGCCGGAAGACGTACTCCGAGTGCGGGGCCGCGTGCCCGTTGATCTCGTCGACCAGGGCGCGGACGGCGGCGACCGCCATCGCGGCCACCGGCTGGCGCATGGTGGTCAGCGGCGGGTCGGTGAAGGCCATCAGCGGGGAGTCGTCGTAGCCGACCACCGAGAGGTCCGCCGGCACGGACAGGCCGCGCTGCCGGGCGGCCCGGATCGCGCCGAGCGCCATCAGGTCCGAGCCGCAGACGATGCCGGTGACGCCGCGCTCCAGCAGCCGCGCGGCGGCCGCCTCGCCGCCCTCCACGCCGAAGAGGGAGAGCTCGGCCAGCTCGCCGAGGCCGGCCTCGGTCGCGCCGGCCAGTCGGGTCATCGCGGCCCGGAAGCCCGCCACCCGGCGCTGCACCGGCACGAACCGGTCCGGGCCGGTGATCAGGCCGATGCGGCGGTGCCCGAGCGCCACCAGGTGGGCCACGGCCAGTTCGGTGGCCTCGCCGTCGTCGCAGGAGACGAAGGGCGCGGGGATGCCCGGCGCGTACCCGTTGATCAACACGACGGGCAGCGGGCGGGCGAGCAGGGCCCGGTACCGGTCGTGGTTGGCGGCGGTGTCGGCGTGCAGGCCGGAGACGAAGACGATCCCGGAGACCTGCCGGTCCAGCAGCATCTCCACGTACTCGTCCTCGGTGACGCCGCCGGGGGTCTGGGTGCACAGCACGGGGGTGAACCCGCTCTGCGCCAGGGTCGACTCGATCACCTGCGCGAACGCGGGAAAGATGGGGTTGTCCAGTTCGGGGACCACCAGGCCCACCAGGCCGGCGCTGCGCTTGCGCAGCCGGGCCGGACGCTCGTAGCCGAGCACGTCGAGGGCGGTCAGGACGGCCTGTCGGGTCTCGGGGGCCACTCCCGGGCGGTCGTTGAGCACCCGCGACACCGTGGCCTCGCTGACTTCGGCCTGTTGGGCGATGTCGGACAGTCGAGCGCGCATGGCCCGCACTTTAGCTCACCGGCAAGTTCTTGCGTACACTTCTGCAAGCCCTTCCATTCTCTGAAACCCCTTGCTAACGTCCCCGCAACACGCGAGAGCAGCGGCGCAGCACGCCGGGCGCCGGTTGGCAAGAAATTTTCAGAGGTTTCCACTGGCGGGTCGCCCTTCCCCCGGCGGGCCGCCATGACGACAGGAGTACCGATGCGCATCCGTACCGCGGGTGTGGTCGCCGTCCTCGGCTTGGCGCTCGCCGCCTCCGGCTGCGGCGGCGACAGCAACGACGAGCCGGCCGCGAAGGAGTCCAGCAAGGCCGCCACCGGCGGCAAGCTGGTGATCTGGGCCGACGACAAGCGGGCCGCCGCCCTCAAGCCGTTCGCCGAGAAGTTCGGCCAGGAGAACGGCGTCACGGTCGACGTCCAGGCCGTCTCCAAGGACCTCCAGACCAACTTCGTCACCGCCTCGCAGCAGGGCAGCGGCCCCGACGTCGTGGTCGGCGCGCACGACTGGATCGGCAACCTCGTCCAGAACGGCGCCATCGACCCGGTCCAGCTCGCCGCCGAGCAGAAGAGCGCCTTCAACGAGACCGCCGTCAAGGCCGTGACCTTCAACGGCCAGCTCTACGGCGTGCCCTACGCCATGGAGAACCTGGCGCTGATCCGCAACACCGAGCTGGCCCCCGAGGCGCCGAAGACCATCGAGGAGCTGGTCGCCACCGGCAAGAAGCTCAAGGCCGAGAAGAAGGCCAGCGAGATCCTCTGCCTCCAGTCCGGCCAGAACGGCGACGCCTACCACATCTACCCGCTCTACACCTCGGCCGGCGGCTACCTCTTCGGCACCGCCGCCAACGGCGACTACGACCCGAAGGACCTGGGCGTGGGCAAGCCGGAGTCGATCGCGGCGTTCCAGAAGATCGCCAAGCTGGGTGAGAAGGGCGAGGGTGCGCTGAAGCGCTCCATCACCCCGGAGAACTCCATCGCCACCTTCACCGGCAAGAAGTGCGCCTTCCTGGTCTCCGGCCCGTGGGCCATCGCCGACGCCAAGAAGGCCAACATCAAGTACGACATCTCCCCGGTCCCCGGCTTCGCCGGTGGCAAGGAGGCCCAGCCGTTCGTGGGCGTCCAGTCCTTCTACGTCGCGTCCAAGGGTCAGAACAAGGCCCTGGCGCAGGAGTTCGTCGCGAACCACGTGACCACCGCGGACCTCGCCGTGGCGCTCTACAACGCCGAGCCGCGTCCCCCGGCGCTGACCGCCGCGCTGGACCAGGTCAAGGGCAGCGACCCGGACCTGGCCAAGTTCCAGGAGGCCGGCAAGAACGGCCAGGTGCTCCCGGCGATCCCGGCCATGGCCGCGATCTGGGACCCGTTCGGCAAGGCGGAGGCCGCCATCATCGGCGGCGCCGACCCGGCCAAGACGATCACCGCAGCCGGTAAGACGATCGCCGGCCAGATCAAGTAATGAGCACGTCGTCATCCGGCCCGGGGACTGCCACGCAGGCCCCGGGCCGGGGGCCCGTACGGTCCGGGTCCCCGCGCACGTCCCGTACCGCGCGGAACCACGCGCCGATCACCCTGACCGGCCTGCTCGTCAAGGTGGTCCTGCTCGGCCTCGTGGCCGGGATCGCGGTCTGGGCGGCCTTC
Organism: Micromonospora sp. NPDC004336; assembly: GCF_053602615.1. Lineage (NCBI taxonomy): Bacteria > Bacillati > Actinomycetota > Actinomycetes > Micromonosporales > Micromonosporaceae > Micromonospora > Micromonospora sp. NPDC004336. The sequence goes on along the minus strand of NZ_JBSGDY010000007.1, from coordinate 23,003 downwards.
CCGCTCATCGAGGCCGAGCTCTGGGTCGGGTTGGCGATCCTGCTGGCGACCACCGCCGGACTCTTCTACCTCTACCTGACCCCCCGGCACATTCCCGTCAAGTACCTGATCCCGGGCACGCTCTTCCTGGTGGCGTTCCAGATCATCCCGGTGCTCTACACCGCCAGCACCGCCTTCACGAACTTCGGCGACGGCCACCGGGGCAGCAAGGACGACGCCATCGTCGCCATCCAGAGCGGCTCGGTGACGCAGGTCCCCGGCTCGACCCAGTACCCGCTGACCGTCGCCACCAAGGGCGACCCGGCCACCGGAGCGCTGGTCTTCCTGGTCACCGACCCGCAGACCAACGCGGTCTCCGTCGGCGACACCGAGGGCCTGCGCCCGCTCGACGCCGGCAGCGTCACCGTCGCGCCGGGCGGCAAGGTCACCGCCGCCGACGGCTACCAGATCCTCAACTTCGGCGAGGCCAGCAAGCGGAGCAAGGACATCACCGACATGGTGGTGCCGACCTCCGGGGGCGCGCTGCGCTCGTCCGGCCTGTCGCGCGCCTACGAGGGCAAGGCCATCCGGGCGTACGACGCGGGCTGCGACTGCATCCGCGACAGCGAGACCGGCAAGACGTGGACCGCCGACGGGAAGGTCGGCTCCTTCGTCGCCGCGGATGGCGAGAGGCTGGCCCAGGGCTGGCAGGTCAACGTGGGGCTGCGCAACTTCGCCAGCGTGCTCACCGACCCGGCCATCTCCGGCCCGTTCTTCGGCACGCTGATCTGGAACTTCGCCTTCGCGCTCGGCTCCACCGGCTTCACGTTCCTGCTCGGCATGGGCATCGCGCTGGCGCTGCACTCGCCCCGGATGCGGGGCACCAACTTCTACCGGGTGCTGCTGATCCTGCCCTACGCCATGCCGTCCTTCGCGATGCTGCTGGTCTGGCGGGACATGTTCAACACCGACTTCGGCCTGATCAACAACCTGTTCGGGCTGGGGGTGGACTGGTTCGGTGAGACCTGGTCGGCCCGGCTCGCGGTGCTGCTGGTGCAGCTCTGGCTCGGCTACCCGTACATGTTCCTGGTGACCACCGGCGCGTTGCAGGCCATCCCACGCGAGCTGACCGAGGCCACCTCGGTCGACGGGGCGTCGCCGTTCCAGTCGTTCCGCGCGGTGACCATGCCGCTGCTGCTGGTGGCGATCTCGCCGCTGCTGATCGCGTCCTTCGCGTACAACTTCAACAACTTCAACGCGATCCAGTTCGTCTCCGAGGGCGGACCGTTCCCGGCGGACAACCCGACGGCCGGCGCCACCGACCTGCTGATCACCTACACCTACCGGCTGGCCTTCGGCGCCCAGGGCGCCGAGTACGGCCTGGCCGCCGCTGTTTCGATCTTCATCTTCGCGATCGTGGCGACGGTGTCGGCGATCAGCTTCGCCCGGACCCGCAAGCAGGAGGAGGTGTACTCGTGAGCACCCGCATGGACGCGCCCGTCGCCAACCGCAACGCGACCGGACGGCGGAACCGCTGGTTCGCCCAGGTGGGATGGCGGCACCTCGTCGGCATCCTGGCGGTGGCGTTCAGCCTCTTCCCGATCCTGTTCGTCGTCTCGGCGGCGCTCAACCCGCTCGGCACGCTCTCCTCCACGGAGCTGGTGCCGACCGGCGCCTCGCTGGAGAACTTCACCAACCTCTTCGAGCGGACCGCCTTCGCCCGCTGGTTCCTCAACTCGCTGCTCCTGGCGGGGGTGGCCAGCTTCGCGTCGATCTTCCTGTCGGCGCTGGCGGCGTACGCCTTCTCCCGGATGCGCTTCGCCGGCCGCCGCGTCGGGCTGCTCTCCCTGCTGCTGATCCAGATGTTCCCGCAGTTCCTGGCGATCGTGGCGATCTTCCTGATCTTCACGAAGGTCACCGAACTGTGGCCGGTGATCGGCTTCAACACGCCGTGGGGCCTCTTCCTGCTCTACATGGGTGCCGCCCTCGGCGCGAACACCTGGCTGATGAAGGGCTTCTTCGACACGCTGCCGAAGGAGCTGGACGAGTCCGCCACCATGGACGGCGCCTCGCACGCCCAGGTCTTCTTCCGGATCATGCTGCCGCTGGTGGCGCCGATCCTGGCGGTGACCGGCCTGCTCGCCTTCATCGGTTCGATCAACGAGTTCGTGATCGCCAACGTGTTCCTCACGGACACCAACTCGAAGACCCTCGCGGTCGGCATGTTCGGCCTGGTGGCCGGCGAGCGCAACAACAACTTCGGGATCTTCGCGGCGGGCACCCTGCTCACCGCCATCCCGACGGTGCTGGTGTTCCAACTCCTCCAGCGCTACATCGTCAACGGCCTCACGGCCGGGGCGGTCAAGGGATGAACCGGTCGGGTGGCCGCCCTCCGGCGGGAGGCCCCGCCAGCGCGCCGGCGGCGTCGGCCACCTGACCCTCACCCCGATCCACTGTTCGCTGCGGCAAGGGCGTCGGCGTCCGACGTACACCGGAGCAGTCACGGATCGACCGCCGCGGCCGGGCAACCGGCCGCGGCGGGAGACCCATTTCTCTCCCCGTCCGACCGACGCGAAAGGCGCCACCATGTCCCTGTTGCCGCACCACGACGGATCCGCCCTGTACGTGCCCGAGCAGGAACCCGCCCTCGGCGACGTCGTCGACGTCTTCGTGCGGGTGCCGGCCGGCGCCGACGTCCGGCAGGTGCACGTGCGCACCACCGGCGACGGCGAGCCCCGCTTCACCGAGGCGGTCGTCGACCGCACCGCCGGCGGCGACGTCTGGTGGCGGGTCCCCGTCGAGGCCCGCAACCCGGTCAGCAACTACCGGTTCCTGCTGACCGGCGGTCGCGGCCACCGCTGGCTCAACGCCGCCGGCATCGTGCCCCACGACGTGCCGGACAACGGCGACTTCAAGCTGGTCACGTACGCGCCGCCGCCCGCCTGGGCGCGCGACGCGGTGATCTACCAGATCTTCCCGGACCGGTTCGCCCGCTCCGCCGCCGCCGACGGGCGGGACCTGCCGGACTGGGCGATCCCGTGCGACTGGGACACGCCGGTGATCGGGCGCGGACCGGAGACCCCGTACCAGTTCTACGGCGGCGACCTGGACGGCATCACCGGGCGGCTGGACCACCTGGACCGGCTCGGCGTCAACACCGTCTACCTGACGCCGGTCTTCCCGGCCCGCTCCAACCACCGCTACGACGCGTCCAGCTTCGACACCGTCGACCCGCTGCTCGGCGGGAACGCCGCGCTGGCCCGCCTCGCCGACGCCGTACGCGCCCGCGGCTGGCGGCTGCTCGGCGACATCACCAGCAACCACACCGGCGACGCGCACGAGTGGTTCACCAGGGCCGTCTCCGACGTCTCCGCGCCGGAGCGGGAGCTGTACTACTTCGACGAGGCGACCGGGGACTACGAGTCCTGGAACGGGGTCAAGTCGCTGCCGAAGCTGAACTGGGGCAGCGCCGAGCTGCGCCGGCGCTTCGCCACCGCCGAGGACTCGCTGCTGCGCCGCTGGCTGCGTCCGCCGTACGGGTTGGACGGCTGGCGGGTCGACGTGGCGAACATGACGGGGCGGCGGGGCGCCGACGCGTACACCCACGAGGTGGCGGCGCTGCTGCGGCGGGTGGTCGCCGAGACCCGCGCCGACGGCCTGCTGCTGGCCGAGCACGGCCACGACCACACCGGCGACCTGGACCGCGACGGCTGGCACGGGACGATGAACTACGTCGGCTTCACCGACCCCGTCTGGTCCTGGCTGCGGCACGGCGACGATCCGGTGCCGAACTTCCTCGGCACCCCGGGCGGGGTCCCGCGGCGGGACGCCGACGCCGTGCTGGCCACCATGAACGCCTACCGGTCGCTGGTCTCGTGGCGGTCGTACACGCACTCGTGGCAGCTGCTCGGCTCGCACGACTCCGCCCGGATCCGTACCGTCGTCGGCGACGCCGCCCGGCAGGAGGTCGCCGCCGGCCTGCTCGCCACCATGCCGGGCACCCCGGTGATCTTCGCCGGCGACGAGCTGGGCCTCACCGGCACCAACGGCGAAGGCTCGCGTACCCCGATGCCGTGGCACCGGCCCGAGACCTGGGACGCCGCCACGTTCGCCAGCTACCGGGCGCTCGTCGCGCTGCGCCGCGCGGAGCCCGCCCTGCGCCACGGCGGCCTGCGTTGGCTGCACCACGACGCGGACACCTTGGTCTTCCTGCGGGAGTCGCCGACCGGCAGCGTGCTGGTACTGGCCCGCCGCGCCGCCGGCGCCCCGGTACGGCTGGTCGGCCTGCCCGCCGGGGAGAACGTCTACGGCGGCGCCCCCGCCCTCCGCCCCGACACCGACGGAACGATCACCCTCCCCGCCGACGGCCCCACCTTCCAAGCCTGGCACCTCCCCTAACCCACCCCCCGTCCCCGCCCCTCGCCCCTCGCCCCCCGCGATCTTGCACTTGTTGCCCCGATGTAAGGGACCAACCGCCCATATCGAGGGCAGAAAGTGCAAGATCGCGGGCTAGGAGGGGTGGGGGGCGAGGGGCGAGGGTGGGGGTTAGGGGGTTAGGAGGGTGCGGACTCCGGTGAGGTAGGTGGCGCGGTCTGGTCGGCCGGTGAGGAGCCGCTGGAGGAGCCAGCCGAGAACCAGGGCGAACAGGGCCGAGGCCACGGCCTCCGGGTCGGCGTCGGCGGCCACCTCGCCGGTGTCCTGGGCGCGCCGGACCAGCGCCGCGAAGTGGCGGCGGATTTCGTCGTACTTGCCGGCGACGAAGGTGGCCAGCGCCGGGTCGCGCTGCGCCTCGCCCCAGACCTGGATCGCGATCGGCAGCACGCCGTCGGCGCCGAGATGCGATTCGACGTACGCCAGTGCGCGGTCGATCGCGTCGGCCAGGGGGAGCGGCGGCTCGCGGTGGAGCGCGTCGTCGAGGACCAACCCGGCGCCGCCGACCGCCTCCTCGGCGATGGCGCTGATCAGCTCCGCCTTGCTGGGGAAGTAGCGGTAGACGGCGCCGACCGAGAGCCCGGCCTCGGCGATCACGTCCTGCATGGTGGTGCGGTGGAAGCCCTCCCGGAGGAAGCACCGTCGCGCCGCGTCGACGATCTGGCGGCGGCGGGCGGCGAGGTGTTCCGGGGAGACGCGCGGCACGAGACACATCCTAAAGCGAACGTTCGTTCTTGACAGGCGGGCACGGCGGGGAGCAGCCTGGAGTCCTAAAAGAATGAGCGTTCGTTTTAGGAGTGGACCATGTCGACCCGTCCCCGGCCGCCCCTGCCCGCCGCCCTCGGCGTCGCCGCCCTGGCGGCGGTCCTGCTGGCGCTGCTCGTACCCCTCTTCGCGGCCCCGGCGACCCACCTGGCGCCGCGCGACCTGCCCGTCGCCGTCGCGGGGCCGGCGCCCGTCGCCGGCGACCTCGCCGCCCGGCTCGCCGCCGCGCGGCCGGGAGCCTTCGACGTGACCACGCTGCCCGACGCCGCGGCCGCCGACCGGGCGCTTCGCGACCGACAGGTGTACGCGGCCTTCGTCGCCGGTCCGGAGGGCGTCGCCCTGCACACCGCGCCGGCCGCCAGTCCGACGGTCGCCGCGCTGCTCACCGAGGCCGCGGCCCAGTTCTCCGCGGGCCGCCCGGTGCCGGTGGTCGTGGTGGTCCCCGGCGCGCCGGACGATCCGCGGGGCGCCGGGTTCGCGGCCGGCTTCCTGCCCTTCGCGATGGCGAGCGTGCTCACCGGCGCGCTGCTGACCCTGCTGGTCACCGGCCGGATCGCCCGGTTGCTCGGCCTGCTGACCTTCGGTCTCCTCGCCGGGGGTGTCGGCGCGGCCGTGCTGCACGGCTGGCTCGGCGTGCTCGACGGCGACCCGCTCGCCGAGGCGGCGGCGGCCGGGCTCTTCGCGCTGGCCGGCGCCGCCACCGTGGCGGGCCTCGGGGCGCTGCTCGGCCGGCCGGGCATCGGCCTGGGGGCGCTGCTGGTCTTCCTGGTCGGCAACCCGCTCTCGGCGGTCAGCGCGGCACCCGAGCTGCTGCCGCAGCCGTGGGGGACGGTCGGTCAGTTCCTGCCGGTGGGCGCGGGTGGCACCCTGCTCCGCTCGGTGACCTTCTTCGACGGCGCCGGATCCGGTCGGCCGCTCGCCGTGCTGGCCGGCTACGCGCTCGTCGGCCTGGCCCTGGTGCTGCTGGCCCGCCGCCCCGCCGGGGCGCCCCGCCCGGCGGATCCGGCTGCCGGCTCGTCGCGCCCGGCCGACTCCGCCGGTGGCTCGCCGCGTCCGGCCGCCTCCGCCGATGGCTCGCCGCGCCCGGCCAAGGCTGCCGGCGCGTCGCGCTCGGCCAAGGCTGCCGGCTCGCCGCATCCGGCCGACTCCGCCGGCGGGTCGCCGCGTCCGGTCGAATCGGCCGGTGGGTCGTCGCGTCGGGCCGATCCCGGTGCCGGGCCCTTCCGGCCGGCCGGATCCGGGGCGGCGGTGGACACGCCCTGACGCGCCCCGCTACTACGATCCGTCGTTGATGGGGGAGGATGTCGGCGTGGAAGCTCTCAGACTGATACTGCGCTACATCCATCTGATCGGTTTCGCCCTGCTGCTCGGCGGCGCGATCGTCCAGTACGTCAGCGGCAAGCTGCGGATCAACCCGGCCATGCTCTGGGGTGCCGTGATCATGCTGCTGACCGGGATCGGCCTCTCCGCGCCCCTGCGCGACGGCGACGAGCCGGAGCCGGCGAAACTTGTTACCAAGTTGGTGCTCGCCCTGCTGATCTTCGTAATGGTCTTCTTCGCCCGCAAGCGCGACGTGGTCAATCGTGGCCACTTCCTGGCGATCGTCGGGTTGACCCTGGTCAACGCGGCGGTGGCGGTCTTCTGGCGGTAACGTTTCCGGCAGGGGGCACGCGCAGAAACGGACGTTTTCGTGACGCCTCGGCGCTCATCCACCGGCACTCAGAGTGATCTGCCCCACCTAAGGGTTACGTAGGGGTAACAGGCGCTCAACAGTCGTGCACGATTGTCGGCCGGTGGGTGGGCGCGGGCGTACGCTCCCGTCCGTAACGTGGGACGCCGGCAGCGCAACGCGGCCGGCGCAAAGGGCTGCCACCGTGCAGGACGCGGTGTGCAATGGGAAGGAGACGTCTTGCGCTCGGTGCGTGGGATGCGGATTGCCTCGGTCTTCGCGGTGGGTGGGCTCGTGCTGAGCGCCGCCGCGTGTGGTGAGGCTCCCGAGGACGACAACAACGCCGGCAGCGGCGACAAGAAGTACAGCGCCTGCATGGTGACCGACGTCGGCGGCATCGACGACAAGTCGTTCAACACCTCGGCGTGGCAGGGCCTCGAGGCCGCCAAGAAGGCCAACGACAACATCGACATCAAGTACGTCGCGTCGAAGGCCGAGGCGGACTACGAGGTCAACCTGACCCAGTACGTCAACCAGAAGTGCGACTTCATCCTGGCCGTCGGTGGCCTGATGGGGACGGCCACCTCGAAGATCGCCAAGGCGAACCCGAACCAGCAGTTCGGCATCGTCGACGCGAAGCTGCCGGAGACCAACGTCTACCCGATGCAGTTCGACACCGCCCAGGCCGGCTTCCTCGCCGGTTACCTGGCCGCCGGCATGACGAAGAGCGGCACGGTGGGCACCTACGGCGGCATGAAGATCCCGCCGGTCACCATCTTCATGGACGGCTACGCGGACGGCGTCGCCCACTTCAACAAGACGAAGAACAAGACCGTCAAGGTCGTCGGCTGGGACAAGGGGAGCCAGAACGGCTCCTTCACCAACGACTTCGTCAAGCAGGACGAGGGCAAGAAGGTCAGCGACGCGCTGGTCGCCCAGGGCGCCGACATCATCATGCCGGTCGCCGGCGGCGCCGGCCTCGGCACCACCGGCGCGGCCAAGGCGTCGAACGGCAAGTACAACACCATCTGGGTGGACGTCGACGGCTGCGAGAGCACCCCGGACTGCTCGGCCATCATCACCACGGTCGAGAAGAACATCCCGGACGCCGTCAAGGAGGCCGTCGTCAAGGCCGCCAACGGCGAGAAGCTCTCGCACGACCCGGGCTACCTGGGCAACCTCGCCAACAACGGGGTCGGGCTCGCCCCGTACCACGAGTTCGACGGCAAGGTCCCGGCCGAGCTGAAGGCGGAGATCGACAAGCTGAAGGCGGACATCGCCGCCGGCACCGTCAAGGTCACCTCCGCGGCCCAGCCGAAGTGAGGCACCGCCGGCCCACCCCGGTGAGACGATCACCGGGGCGGGCCGGCGAGCGGTGACAGCACGACCTTCCGGCCGCCCCGGCGTCGCGGGGACATCCCACGGCGCGCCGGGGCGGCCGATCCGCACCACCCGACGACGGCCCCGCGCCGCGAGCGGTCCGCCGGCAGCTACGCTGCACCATCGCTTCGCACTCCAGGAGGTTGCGCTGAGACTCGAACTGCGCGGCATCACCAAGCGGTTCGGTGATCTGGTCGCCAACGATCACATCGACCTGACGGTGGAGCCTGGAGAGATCCACGCCCTGCTCGGCGAGAACGGCGCGGGCAAGTCGACCCTGATGAACGTGCTCTACGGGCTCTACCAGCCCGACGAGGGCGAGATCCTCGTCGACGGCCAGCCGCTGAAGCTGAAGGGCCCGTCGGACGCGATCGCGGCCGGGATCGGCATGGTGCACCAGCACTTCATGCTGGTGCCGGTCTTCACCGTCGCCGAGAACATCATGCTCGGCGCCGAGCAGGTCCGGGGCGGCATCGTCGGCCTGCTGGACCGGCGGCGGGCCCGGCGCGAGGTCGCCGAGGTCTCCGAGCGCTACAACCTGCGCGTCGACCCGGACGCGGTGATCGAGGACCTGCCGGTCGGCATCCAGCAGCGGGTGGAGATCGTCAAGGCGCTCACCCGGGACGTCGACCTGCTCATCCTCGACGAGCCGACGGCGGTGCTCACCCCGCAGGAGACCGAGGAACTGCTCGCCGTCATGCGGTCGCTCAAGGCGGCCGGCAAGTCGATCGTCTTCATCACCCACAAGCTGGGCGAGGTCAAGGCGATCGCCGACCGGATCACCGTGATCCGGCGCGGCCGGACCGTCGGCACCGCCTCCCCCGAGGCTAGCCGCGACGAGCTGGCCGCGCTGATGGTCGGCCGCAGCGTGCGGCTCACCGTGGAGAAGGAGCCGGCCACCCCCGGCAAGCCGATCCTGGAGGTCGCCGGCCTGGTCGTCGACGACGACCGGCACATCCGGGCGGTCGACGGGGTCGACCTGACCGTACGCGCGGGCGAGGTGCTCGGCGTGGCCGGCGTGCAGGGCAACGGCCAGACCGAGCTGATCGAGGCGATCATGGGCCTGCGCCCGGCGCTCGCCGGCACGATCACGCTCGACGGGCAGCCGGTGCACGGCTGGTCGACCAAGAAGGTGCTCCGCGCCGGGGTCGGCTACGTGCCGGAGGACCGCAGCGTCGACGGCCTGGTCAAGGAGTTCTCCGTCGCGGAGAACCTGGTGCTCGACATCTACGACCGGCCGCCCTTCGGCAAGGGCCTGGCGCTCAAGCCGGACGCGATCGCCTCGTCGGCGAAGGAGCGGATCGAGCAGTTCGACGTCCGTACCTCCTCGGCCGACGCGCCGGTCGGCACCCTCTCCGGCGGCAACCAGCAGAAGGTGATCGTGGCCCGGGAGCTGTCCCGGCCGCTGAAGCTCTTCATCGCCGCCCAGCCGACCCGCGGCGTCGACGTCGGGTCGATCGAGTTCATCCACAGCCGGGTCATCCGCGAGCGGGACGTCGGCACCGCCGTCATGGTGGTCTCCAGCGAGCTCGACGAGGTGATCGGCCTGGCCGACCGGATCGCCGTCATGTACCGAGGCCGGATCATCGGCATCGTCGGCCCGGACACCCCGCGCGAGGAGATCGGCCTGCTGATGGCCGGCATCACCCCCGACGCGGCGCCCGCCGCCGCGACCGGTACGACCCCGGCCGCGTCGACGGCCGACGGCGCCTCGGCGGCCCCCACCGCCGAGGGCCCTGGTAACGAGGACGAGGCATGAGCAAGCGAAGCGGAGTGCCGGCATGAGCAACCCGAACCCCGGGTCGGGCTCCCCGGACAACCCGAACCCCCAGGCGGGCTCCCCCGACAAGGAGCCGGCGACCGAGGCGCAGGCCGCGCAGACCGCGCTCGGCAACACCGAGCGCGCCGAGACGGCCACCTCGCCGAAGCGGCCGGCGCCGGAGGCGAAGCCCTCGCTGGGGCGGCTGTTCCTGGACAACCTCTGGGCCGCGAACACCTTCACGGTGACCCTGCTGTCGCTGGTCCTGGCGATGGTCGTCGGCGCGGTGCTGATGATCGTCTCCGACCCCGACGTGCTGGCCACCTACAGCTACATCACCGCCCGGCCGTCCGACGCGCTCACCGCGAGCTGGACGCTGGTCAGCGAGGCGTACGGGAACCTGTTCAAGGGCGCCGTCTTCGACCCCGAGGCGGTCGGCTTCCAGGCCGTGATGAGCCCGATCTCCGAGACGCTCACCTACACGGCGCCGCTGGTCTTCACCGGCCTGTCGGTGGCGCTGGCGTTCCGGGGCGGCCTGTTCAACATCGGCGCCCAGGGCCAGGCCACGATGGGCGTGATCCTGGCCGCGCTGGCCGGCTTCCTGCTGCCCCTGCCGCCCGGCCTGCACCTGCTCGTCGCGGTGCTCGCCGGCGCGCTCGGCGGGGCGATCTGGGGCTTCATCCCGGGCATCCTCAAGGCGCGCGCCGGCGCCCACGAGGTGATCAACACGATCATGCTCAACTACATCGCCACGTACTTCCTGACCTGGATCATCGTGCAGAACGGCATCCAGGACCCGAACCGTACGGACGCGATCAGCAAGTCCGTCGACCCGTCGGCCCAGTTCCCCCGGCTGCTCGGCGACGGGCTGCGGGTGCACGCCGGCATCATCCTGGCCGTGCTGGCCACCTGGGCCGTCTGGTGGCTGCTGAACCGCTCCACGCTCGGCTTCGAGCTGCGCGCCGTCGGCGCCAACCCGGACGCCGCGCGGACCGCCGGCATCAGCGTCACCCGGACGTACGTCCTGATCATGGTCTTCGCCGGGATCCTGGCCGGCCTCGGCGGCTCGAACATGGTGCTCGGCTCCACCGCGAGCGCGCTGACCCCGCTGGTCGTCGCGCAGATCGGCTTCGACGGCATCCTGGTGGCGCTGCTCGGCCGGGTGAAGCCGTGGGGCGTGGCGCTGGCCGCGCTGCTCTTCGGCGCGCTCCAGGCCGGCGGCAACCGGATGCAGTCCTACTCGGGGATCTCGCTGGAGCTGGTGACCGTGCTCCAGGCGTTGATCGTCATCTTCATCGCCGCGCCGGCCCTGGTGAAGGCGATCTTCCAGCTCCGGGCCGCCCGCGCCGCCCGGCTGCAGACGAGCCTGGCGAAGGGCTGGTAACTCGTGTCCACCATGGCTGTCGAAGACGTCGCCGTCGCCCCCGTCGACCAGGGCTTCTGGACCCGTACCCGCAAGGTCGGGGTCGTGCTGCTCGCGCTCGGCCTGCTGGCGACGGTGCTGTTCGGGGCGCTCGCCACCGGCGAGCTGGCCCGCTTCACCCTCAGCGAGGACGCCGCCGGCGCCGCGCTCAAGATCGACGGAACGGTCGGCGCGATCCTCTTCGGTCTCGTCGCGGTCGCCGCCGGCGTCGCGATGCTCGCCGGGCTGCCGAAGCGCTGGTTCACCCTCGTGCTCGGCGTCGGCCTGGTCGGCTTCGTGCTGTCGTTCCTCTGCTGGCAGGTCTCCGCCGCGCCGGCCGGGCAGAACTTCATGCCGCTGGTCAACATCGTCCGGGGCACGTTCATCCTGGCCCTGCCGCTGATCTTCGGCGCGCTGGCCGGTGTGCTCTGCGAGCGTTCCGGCGTGGTCAACGTGGCCATCGAGGGGCAGCTGCTGATGGGCGCCTTCAGCGGCGCGCTCTTCGGCAGCCTCTCCGGCAACGTCTGGGTGGGCCTGGTCGCGGCGGCGATCGGCGGCGCGTTCATCTCGCTGCTGCTGGCCGTCTTCTCGATCCGCTACCTGGTCGACCAGGTCGTCATGGGCATCGTGCTCAACCTGCTGGCGGTCGGCGTCACCGGCTTCCTCTACGAGCGGCTGATGCAGACCGAGGCGCAGAAGTACAACAGCGCCCCCCGGTTCAGCAACTGGGAGATCCCGCTGCTGTCGGACATCCCGCTGCTCGGGCCGGCGCTGTTCCGGGGCAACATCTTCCTCTACCTCGGCCTGCTGCTGGTGCTGGTCATCCACATCGCGCTGTTCCGCACCCGGTGGGGCCTGCGTACCCGCTCGGTCGGCGAGCACCCGACCGCCGCCGACACCCTGGGCGTCAAGGTGCTCGGGCTGCGCTACCGCAACGTGCTGCTCGCCGGCGTGGTGGCCGGCATCGGCGGCGCCTCCTACACGCTGGCGCTCTACTCGTTCACCAAGAACATGATCGGCGGCAAGGGCTTCATCGCCCTCGCCGCGCTGATCTTCGGCCGGTGGAGCCCGACGGGGGCGCTGCTCGCGGCGCTCTTCTTCGGCTTCGCCGACCAGCTCGCCACCTACCTCGGCGCCATCAACAGCGTGATCCCGAGCCAGTTCCTGGCCATGCTGCCCTACCTGGCGACGATCCTGGCGGTGGCCGGGCTGGTCGGCCGGGTCCGGGCGCCGGCCGCCGACGGCAAGCCGTACATCAAGGGCTGACGGGAGCGCGACATGGAGATCGACTGGGAGCGGCTGCGGGCCGCCGCCACCGAGGTGATGCGGCACGCGTACGTGCCGTACTCCAAGTTCCCGGTGGGCGCCGCCGCGCTGGTCGACGACGGCCGGGTGGTGGTCGGCTGCAACGTGGAGAACGCCGCGTACGGCGTGGTGCTCTGCGCCGAGTGCGGCGTGGTCTCCTCGCTGCACGCCACGGGCGGCGGCCGGATCGTGGCCCTGTCCTGCGTCGACGCCACGGGCGAGCCGCTGATGCCGTGCGGCCGGTGCCGCCAGCTGCTGTGGGAGCAGGGCGGCCCGGAGTGCCTGATCGAGGCCAGGGGCGGCCCGCTGCGGATGGCCGAGCTGCTGCCGCACGCCTTCGACGTGACCGACATCGAGGCGGTCACCGGCGAGGCGCCGGTGCCGGTGGTGCCGGAGCGGCTGGCCGCCTGGCGCGGCCGGGGCACGGTCTTCGTGCACCCCGACCTCTCCGCCGGCCAGCAGGTCTGGACGGCCTACTGGGAGCGGTCCGCGGGCGACAGCGAGGGCGCCGAGACCGGCGTGCTGGAGGAGGGCCCGAGCTGGGACGACCCGGCCGAGGCGATCACCTGGGGGCTGGCCCGCACGCCCCGGGTCGTGGTCGTGGACGCCGCGGGCACGATCTTCTGGGCCGGCGAGGGCGAGCCGCCGATGGAGATCCCTGCCCGCTGGGTTGGTTGAGCTTGGGGGCTCGGGCCGACCGTGCCCGGCTCCGGGCGGTCAGGCTTGATCCCTCCGCCGGGCACGGTCGGCCCGAGCCCTCGGTGGTCGCGGTCCGCGTGCCGGTATCTGCATACGACTAGGAAGATCTTTGTGATGAGTGCTTTCGCGGCGGTTGACGTCATCCGGGCCAAGCGGGACGGGGGTGTGCTCTCCGACGCGCAGATCGACTGGGTGGTGGACGCGTACACCCGGGGGCTGGTGGCCGACGAGCAGATGTCGGCGCTGGCCATGGCGATCCTGCTGCGCGGCATGACGCCGACGGAGATCGCCCGCTGGACCGCCGCGATGATCGCCAGCGGGGAGCGGCTCGACCTCTCCGCCGTCGCCCGGCCGACCGTCGACAAGCACTCCACCGGCGGCGTCGGCGACAAGATCACCCTTCCGCTCACCCCGCTGGTGGCGGCGTGCGGCGCGGCCGTGCCGCAGCTCAGCGGGCGCGGCCTCGGGCACACCGGCGGCACGCTGGACAAGCTGGAGTCCGTCCCCGGCTGGCGGGCGGCGCTGAGCAACGACGAGTTCATCGCCCAGCTCCGGGACGTGGGCGCGGTGATCTGCGCGGCCGGCGACGGGCTCGCCCCGGCCGACCGCAAGCTGTACGCGCTGCGCGACGTGACCGGCACCGTCGAGGCCATTCCGCTGATCGCCAGCTCGATCATGAGCAAGAAGATCGCCGAGGGCACCGGCGCGCTGGTGCTCGACGTGAAGGTCGGCTCCGGCGCGTTCATGAAGTCCGTCGAGCAGGCTCGCGAGCTGGCCCGCACGATGGTCGAGCTGGGCGGCGCGCACGGCGTGCGGACCGTCGCGCTGCTCACCGACATGTCCACCCCGCTGGGCCTGGCGATCGGCAACGCGGTCGAGGTCACCGAGTCGGTCGAGGTGCTGGCCGGCGGCGGCCCCGCCGACGTGGTCGAGCTGACCCTGGCGCTGGCCCGCGAGATGCTCGACGCGGCGGGGCTGCCCGACGCCGACCCGGCGGCCGCGCTGCGCGACGGCCGGGCGATGGACTCGTGGCGCGCGATGATCCGCGCCCAGGGCGGTGACCCGGACGCCCCGATGCCCACCGCGAACGAGGTCGAGGTGGTCCGCGCCGATACGGACGGCTTCGTCGCCTCGATCGACGCGTACGACATGGGGGTCGCCGCGTGGCGGCTCGGCGCCGGGCGGGCCCGCAAGGAGGACCCGGTCAGCGTTCCGGCGGGGGTGGTGCTGCACAAGCGCCCGGGTGACCCGGTACGCGCCGGCGACCCCCTGTACGAGCTGCGCGCCGAGCACGCCGCCCGGATCCCCGCCGCGCGGGACGACGCCGCGCGCGCGGTACGGATCTCGGCGTCGGCGCCCGCCGCGACGCCGCTGGTCATCGAGCGGATCGGCTGAGCGCGGCGGTCGTCGGGGCGGCGCGGCGCGGCCCGGTCTCCGGGCGGGTCGGCTGAGCGCGGCGGTGGTCGGGGCGGCGTGGTGCCGCCCGGCCCGGACCGCTATCCTCCCTGGCCAGGGGGGACAACCGGCGCCGAGTCGTCGCGAGCAGACAGGATCTTTCGCCGTGACCGTACCTGCCCCCGATCCACGGGAGGTGCGTGAGGCGAGCCTGGACGAGCTGTCCCGGCTGCGTCTCCCGCTGCCGCCACCCCAGTTCCCGCTCGTGTGGGAGCCCGGCGACCAGATCGAGCTCCGCCCCACGGTGGAGATCGAGGCCCGCATCGCGGTGCTGCACCTGATCCTGGCCCGCTGCTTCGGCATGCCGCCGCAGGCCGCGATGAGCTGGCTGCTCACCTCGCACCTCGTCGACATGGTCACGCCGCCGGAGTTCCAGTTCGTCACCGGCGGCAAGGGCGACCACCGCTCGTTCGTGCTGCACCACGACGCGCTGTTCGCGCTGGCCTGGGTGCTCGGCCTGACCAAGCAGCTCGACCCGACGCTGCCGGTGGACGAGCGGCTGGTGGAGCGGATGCCGCACATCGCGGGCGGGGAGACCTTCGGCCAGTGGCGGGCCCGCATCCTCGCCGCGCCGCAGCATCCCGCCGACGCGGCGGCCCTGCTCGACCTGCACTACTGCCTGGACTGGGCATACCTGGAGACGGAGCGGGCCGGCCGGACCCCGCCCGGCCTGGTGGACGCCAACGCGATCGGCCAGCGCCGGTGGGCGCTGGAGTGGGCGGTGATCCTGCGGGGGCCCTACCACGACGAGCCGCCCGGCTGGGAAGAGGTCGACCTCTCCACCTGAGGCGGCGAGGCCTCAGCGGGGGCGCCAGACGGCCAGCCGCACCGCGACGGTCACCCGGACCGGTTCGGGCAGCGCGGCGATCCGGGCGGCGAGCCCGGCCGGGTCGGTGTGCCAGGCGCTGGGGCCCATCCCGACCAGCGTGGCGACCTCCGGCCCGGTCAGCGCCAGCTCCCGCCGGTGCTCGGCCGCCGCCGCCTCGGTGAAGTGCCCGCCGAGGCTGTCGGCGACCCGGTCGGCCTTGTCCGGGTCGACGCGGAGCAGGCCGAGCGCGCCGACCAGCTCGGCGAGGTGGTCGGCGGCCGGCGTCACCACCAGCAGGGCCCCCTGCGGCGCGAGGACCCGATGGAACTCCGCGCCGTTGCGCGGGGCGAAGACGTTGAGCAGCACGGCGGCGTCGGCGTCGGCCAGCGGCAGCCGCTGCCAGGTGTCGGCCAGCGCCGCCGCCGCGTGGGGGTGCGCCCGCGCGGCCCGGCGCAGCGCCGGCTTCGACACGTCCAGGGCCAGGCCCACGGCGTCGGGCAGCGCCGCCAGCACCGCCGCGAGGTGCCGGCCCGTCCCCGCCCCGGCGTCCACCACCAGGGGGTACGCCTCCGGCCGCGCCGCGCGGACCCGTCGCGCGGCCTCCGTCGCGGCGGCGGCGAGGGCCGACGAGATCAGGTCGTAGTGGCCGGCGGCCAGGAAGTCGGCGCGGGCGGCCACCATCTCGGCGGTGTCCCCGGCGTGCGGGGCGCGGCCGGCGAGCAGGTTGACGTAGCCCTGCCGGGCGACGTCGAAGCTGTGCCGGCGGGGGCAGCGCAGCGCGCGGGCGGTGCCGGCGGCGGCCTCGGCCAGCGGCTCGGCGCAGACCGGGCAGCGGAGCCGGTCGACGATGCGGGCGTCCACGTCAGGCGTCCAGGTAGGTCAGCACGGCGCGGACCCGGCGGTGGTCGTCGTCGCAGTCGCGCAGGTCGAGCTTCGCGAAGATCGAGTTGATGTGCTTGCTGACCGCCTTCTCGGTGACCACCAGGCGCTGCGCGATCGCGCCGTTCGAGCGCCCCTCGGCCATCAGCGCCAGCACCTCGTGCTCGCGCGGGGTCAGCCGGCGCAGCGGCGCGGCCCGGGCCGGCCGGGCGAGGAGCTGCGAGACCACCTCCGGGTCCATCGCCATCCCGCCCCCGGCCACCCCGTGCACGGCGGCGACGAACTGCGCGACGTCGGCCACCCGGTCCTTGAGCAGGTAGCCCACCGCGCCCGCGCCGTCGGAGAGCAGCTCCCGGGCGTAGAGCTGCTCGACGTACTGGGAGAGGACCAGCACGGGCAGGCCGGGGATCCGCTCCCGGGCGGCCAGCGCCGCCCGCAGCCCCTCGTCGGTGTGGGTGGGCGGGAGCCGGACGTCCACCACCGCCACGTCGGGGCGGTGCTCCAGCAGGGCGGCGAGCAGCTCGTCGCCCGTCTCCACGGCGGCCACCACCTCGTCGCCGTACGCGGTGAGCAGGCGGATCAGCCCGTCGCGCAGCAGCGCCAGGTCCTCGGCGATCACGACTCGCACGGCAGCTCCACGTCGACCACCGTAGGCCCACCGGCCGGCGAGCTGATCCGGACCCGGCCGTCGAAGGCGGCGAGCCGCCGCCGGATGCCGGCCAGCCCGGTGCCGCGCTCCGGGTCGGCGCCGCCCCGACCGTCGTCGGTGACGGTCAGCCGGACGGTGTCGTCCAGCCGGCGCAGCCGCACCGCCACCCGGGCCGCCCCGCTGTGCCGGGCGGCGTTGGTGAGCAGCTCGGCGACGGTGAAGTAGAGGGCCGACTCCAGCGGCGGCGCCAGCCGGGCGGGCAGGTCGACGTCCAGGTCGACCGGGAGGGCGGCGCCGAGGGCGAGGGCGGCGACGCCACCGGCGAGCCCCCGGTCGGCCAGCACCGGCGGGTGGATGCCGCGCACCACGTCGCGCAGCTCGGACAGGGCGGTGCCGGCGCTCGTACGGGCCTCGGCGACCAGCCCGCGGGCCGCCTCGGGGTCGCGGGCCAGCAGCTCCTCGGCGAGACCGAGGTTCATCGCCATCGCCACCAGCCGGGCCTGCGCGCCGTCGTGCAGGTCCCGTTCGATCCGGCGCAGCTCGGCCGCCTGCGCGTCGACGGCCTGCGCGCGGGTGTCGGTCAGCTCCTCCACCCGTTCGGCGAGGGCCGCGCGGGCGGTCGGCGCGAGCAGCGCCCGGGCCAGCCGGTCGTCCAGGTGCAGCAGCCCCCGGGGCAGCCAGTACGCCCCGACGCCGACGAGCAGCGCGGGCACCACGGCGAGCGCGGCGTTGCCCAGCGAGTCGACCGGCAGACCGAGGTAGTTGTCGACCGCGCCGGGCACCACCGTGTGGATCAGCGGCAGGGCGAGGCCCTGCGCGGCGCCGAGCCAGAGCCCCACCGCCAGCACCAGGGCGACCGGGGCGAGGCAGAAGTGCGCGAACAGGAACGCCAGGTCCCGGTAGGTGGCGGGATCGCCGGCCGCCGTCCGCAGCCGGGCCGCCAGCGGCCCGGCCACCGGCCGGTACGGGGACCGGACCGGTGGGCCGGGCAGCCGGCGGCGCTGCCGGTCCAGCAGCTCGCGGGTGCCGGCGAGGGTGCGGTCGAGCAGTGGCAGGCCGACGCCGATCAGGCTGAGCCCGGCGGTCAGGAGGGTGGCCAGGAAGCACACGATGCCCAGGCAGGCCAGCCCCGCCGCGACGGCCAGCCGCTCCAGCTCCCGCCACGCCCGCCGCACCCCGCTCACCGGGCCATTGTCCCAGCCGGCGCGACGTCCGCCGAGCGGGTGGGCTCCGGTGCGACGTCCGCCGGCCGGGGCTCGGGGCGGGTCCGCGCCGGCCAGAAGGCCACCCGGCCGGTGAGGGCGGTCGCCGCCGGCACCAGCAGCCAGGACAGGCCGAACGTGGCGATCAGCACGCCGACGGCGACGGCGAACCCGATCTGGGCCATCATCGGCGACGCCACGAGCACCCCGAAGCTGCCCGCCAGGATCACCCCGGCCGCGGCGACCGCCGGGCCGGCCCGGCGTACGGCCTCCTCGGCGGCCTGGCGGGGCGGGCGGCCCGCGCGCAGTTCCTCCCGGAGCCGGGCGATCATCAGGATGTTGTAGTCGGTGCCGATCGCGGTGACGAAGAGGAACACGACCAGCGGCAGCTGGAAGTTGAGGCCGGGCTGGCCGCCGACGACCTGGAACGCCAGCACGCTGGTGCCGAGGGTGGCGGCGAAGCCGAGCGCGACGGCGACGAGCAGGCCCAGCGAGGCGATCAGCCCGCGCAGCATCAGCAGCAGGAGCAGGCCGATCAGCCCGGCGGCCACCGGGAAGACCCGCCGCAGGTCCTCGTCGAGCACGGCGCGGACGTCGACGAAGGTCGAGGTCTCCCCGCCGACGTACGCGCGGGTGCCGGGCGGCGCCGCCGCGTGCGCCGCCGGCCGCAACTGGGACTCCACCGCGTCGATCGCCCGCTGCGAGTACGGCGGCTCGGCCAGCAGCAGCCGCACCCGGGCCACGCCGTCGACGATCTCGACGCCGGCCGGGGCCGCCACGATCGGCACCTCGCCGAGCCGTTCGGCGAACCGTTCGGCGCCGGCCGCGTCGACCCCGGCGCCGGTGAGGTAGACGTCGGTGGGGGAGAGGGTCCCGGCGGGCAGCCCCGAGCGGAGCCAGTCCAGGGCCTCGGCCGACTCGGAGCCGGACGGCAGCGCGTCGAGTTCGTAGCTCGGCCGGTGCTGCAGCGCGCCGAGGCCGAGCAGCGCGAGCGCGGCGACCGTGGCCAGTACGACCCGGGCGGGCCGGCGGGCGACCAGCTGGCCCGCGCGGGCCGCCGGCCCGGTCGACGCGGCGTCGTCGTGGCCCGGCGCGTCGATCTTCGCCGGCCAGTACGCCCGCCGCCCGAGCAGCGAGTAGACCGCGGGGAACAGGGTCAGCGCGGCGGCCACCATGAGCAGGACGGCGACGGCCAGGGCCGGCCCGAGCACCTGGAAGGAGGCGAGCCGGGAGAGCACCAGCGCGCCGAACGCCACGGCCACGACGAGGGCGGACACGGTGACCGCGCCGCCGATCCGGCCGACCGCGTGGACCATGGCGGTGCGTCGGTCCTCGCCGGCCCGGAGCCGTTCCCGGTAGCGGAAGAGCAGGAAGACCGCGTAGTCGGTGCCGATGCCGAGCAGGACGACGGGGAGCAGGCCCGTGGTGGAGGCGTCCAGGGCGTACCCGAAGACCTTCCCGCCGAGGGCGAGCAGGCCGGTGGCGGCCTGCGCGACCAGCAGCACCAGGAACAGGTTGAGCAGCGCGATCGTCGGGCTGCGGAAGACGACCAGCAGCAGGACCAGGATCACCAGCATCATGGCGCCGTTGACGATCATGTCGAGCAGGAAGCTGTCGGCGGCGCCGGCGGCCTCGCCGGTCCAGCCGGCGACCAGGCCGCTGCCGGCCAGCGCGTCGTCGGTGGCGTCCCGCAGCCGCCCGACCGCCTGGATGGTGGCCTCGTCGTGCGCGTCGCCGGTCAGGCGTGCCTCGGCCAGGCGCAGCCGCCCGTCCGGGGCGGTCGCGCCGGGGGTCACGCCGGTGACGCCGGCGACCCGCAGCTCCTGCGGCAGCCCGTCGATCCGGGCGCTGTCGTCGGGGGTCAACGGCGCCCCGTCGGCCCGGCGGACGACCAGCACCGCGCTGGTGCCGGGCTGGTCGGGGAAGATCCGTGCGGCGATGCCGGCGGCCCGCGCGGACTCGTAGCGGGCCGGCAGGAAGTCGGCCTGGCTGTCGGCGGGCCGTGGGCCCTCCGGCCCGTAGACGGCGAAGGTGGCGGCGGTCAGCGCGGCGATGGCGAGCAGCCAGCCGGCGATCACCCGCCCCGGACGGCGGACCACCGCTGTGGCCAATGTCGTGAACACGTGCGAATCTCCCGGCGTCGGCATTTTCCTGTGCCGCTGACGCTAGGCAGCCGGACGGGTCACCTCGATGGCGCGCGCACGCCAACCCGGTGGTGGTGCCTGCACCACCACCGTCAGCCTCGCGCGCCGTCCCGGCCGGTGAGGTGGTCGACCACGCGGTGGCTCAGCGCGTCCAGCGCGGCGACCTCGTCGGGGGTCAGCAGGTCGATCAGGTGGCGGCGGACGGCCGCCACGTGGCCGGGGGCGGCGGCCTCGATCGCCCGTCGGCCCTCGGCGGTGAGCACGACCACCGCGCCCCGGCCGTCGGTGGCGCACTCCTCGCGGGTGACCAGGCCACGCTGCTGCATCCGGGTCAGGTGGTGGGAGAGCCGGCTGCGGGACCAGAGCATCCGGTCGGCCAGCTCGCTGAGCCGCAGCCGCTGGTCGGGTGTCTCGGAGAGGTCGGAGAGGACGTCGTAGTCGGGCTCGGAGAGCCCGGCGTCGTGCATCAGCTCGCGGGCCAGCTCCAGGTCGAGGAGGCGGCGCATCCGCCGGTAGCCCCGCCAGGCGCGCTGCTCCCGCTCGTCGAGCCAGCGTGGTTGCTCCATGCCGGCCATCGTAACCCATCTTGTTGACATGTCATCAACCCGCGCCCTAAGGTGAGTGACATGTCAACCAACCTGTCGGGCCGGGTGGCCCGTCTGCTGAGCGGCCTCGCGCTGTTCGGTGTCAGCGTGGCCCTGATGGTTCGCGCCGACCTGGGCCTCGCGTCCTGGGACGTGCTGCACCAGGGTCTCGCCGAGCGGGCCGGGCTGCCCCTCGGCCAGGTGGTCAACCTGGTCGCCGTGGCCGTGCTGCTGCTCTGGATCCCGCTGCGACAGCGCCCCGGGTTCGGCACCGTCGCGAACGTGGTGGTGGTCGGGTTCGTCGCCGACGCCGCACTCGCCCTCGTGCCGCCGGTCTCCCCGGTCGCCGGCCGGATCGGCCTGCTGGTCGCCGGCATTCTGCTCAACGGGCTCGCCACGGCCCTCTACCTCGGCGCGCGACTCGGGCCGGGGCCGCGCGACGGGCTGATGACCGGACTGGCCGCCCGGGGCGTGCCGATCGGGCCGGCACGCACGGCCATCGAGCTCGGCGTGCTCGCGCTGGGCTGGGCGCTCGGCGGCACCGTCGGTCCCGGCACCCTCCTCTTCGCCGTCGGCATCGGTCCGCTGGTGCAGCACCTCATCCCGAGGTTCACCGTGCCGGCCCGGCACCGGCCCGCCACCCCCACGGGAGCGACACCGCCGTGCCTCGCCTGACCGCCGTCGTCGCCGGCCCCCGCATGGGCCGGGGCTCGTACGGCGGGCCGGCGGTCCCCGCCGGTCCCGTCGGCCGGTCCCGGCGCGGCCGACTAGGGTCTGAGCATGGTCGCGACAATCCGTTACGAGGACATCGTCAAGGTCCCGAAGGCGCTGCTGCACGATCACCTCGACGGCGGCCTGCGGCCGGCGACGATCGTCGAGCTGGCCGCCGAGGTGGGCCACGAGCTGCCCACCGGCGATGCCGAGGCGCTGGGCCGGTGGTTCGTCGAGGCGGCCGACTCGGGCTCCCTGGAGCGCTACCTGGAGACGTTCGCGCACACCGTCGCCGTCATGCAGACCGCGCCGGCGCTGCGTCGGGTGGCCCGGGAGTGCGCCCAGGACCTGGCCGCCGACGGGGTCGTCTACGCCGAGGTGCGGTTCGCCCCCGAGCAGCACCTGGAGCGGGACCTGACCCTGGACGAGGTGGTCGAGGCGGTGCTGGCCGGCTTCGCCGAGGGCAGCGCGCTGGCCGCCGAGGCGGGCGCGCCGATCCGGGTCGGCACCCTGCTGACCGCGATGCGGCACGCCGCCCGGTCGCAGGAGATCGCCGAGCTGGCCGTGCGGCACCGGGACGCCGGGGTGGTCGGCTTCGACATCGCCGGCGCCGAGGCGGGCTTCCCGCCCACCCGGCACCTGGACGCCTTCGAATACCTCCAGCGGGAGAACTTCCACTTCACCATCCACGCCGGCGAGGCGTTCGGCCTGCCGTCGATCTGGCAGGCCATCCAGTGGTGCGGGGCGGACCGGCTCGGCCACGGCGTGCGGATCGTGGACGACATCACGCCCGGCCCGGAGCCGGTGCTCGGCCGGCTGGCCGCGTACGTGCGGGACAAGCGCATCCCGCTGGAGCTCTGCCCGTCGTCGAACGTGCAGACCGGCGCCGCCGCCTCGATCGCCGACCACCCCATCGGGCTGCTGCGTGACCTGCGCTTCCGGGTGACGGTGAACACCGACAACCGGCTGATGAGCGGCACCTCGATGTCGCGGGAGATGGCCCTGCTGGTGGACGCCTTCGGCTACGGCTGGAAGGAGCTCCAGTGGTTCACGATCAACGCCATGAAGAGCGCCTTCATCCCGTTCGACGAGCGGCTGAAGATCATCGACGAGGTGATCAAGCCGGCGTACGCCAAGCTGTTGGGCTGATCACCGGCGGGCCGCCGCGGTCGCGGCGGCGGG
>NZ_JBSGDY010000006.1:56153-87159 GCF_053602615.1 Micromonospora sp. NPDC004336 | reverse complement strand
CCCGGCAGGCCCGCGGTGCGGCCGGCCACGTGACCGGCGCGCCGGATCCGGGCCGGGAGCCGCCGTGGCTCTACTGGCTCGACGGCCCGGAGTTGGCGGCCATGACCGGGCGCACACTGGTCGCGCTGGGCCGGCCGCGCCCCGCCGAGGCACCGCTGCACGCCGTACGGCAGCGCGGTCGCCCCCGCACCTCGGCGATCTACGGCGGCTGGCTGGCCCGGTGCTACCTCCAGCTCGGCGAGGTCGAACGGGCCTGCGCGGTCGCCGGGGAGGCCCTGCTCGACGCCGTCCGCGCCGGTTCGCCCCGGGCCCTGGGCCACCTGGCCGAGGTGCGCCGGCGGCTGGCCGGGCACGGCGACCAGCCGGCCGTCCGGCGGTACCGGGAGCTGGTCGCCGCCGCCGGCCCGTACCTGCCCCGTCCCGGACCGTCGCGCCCGGCTGGCCGGCGTCCCGCCCGCGCCCGCGGTTGAGGCCTCGCCGGGTTCCGCCGACCCGGCCGGCGCGCCGAGCCCCGGTGGTGCGACGGGGCCGATCCCGACCGGCTAGCGTCGTGGCGTGACCCACGCTGCTCCCGTTTCCCCGGTCGACCGCGCCGGGCTGCGTCAACGCATCGACAAGGCCCTGGCCGAGTTCCTGACCACCCAGCGCACCTGGATGACCGGCGTCGACGACGCCCTGCTGCCGGTCGCCGAGGCGATCGAGGCGTTCGTGCTGGGCGGGGGCAAGCGGCTACGGCCGGCGTTCGCGTACTGGGGCTTTCGGGGCGCCGGCGGGGTGGACTCCGACCAGGTGGTCACGAGCCTGGCGTCGCTGGAGTTCGTACAGGCCAGCGCGTTGATCCACGACGACCTGATGGACCGCTCCGACACCCGGCGCGGGGAGCCCGCGGTGCACCGTCGGTTCGCGGCCCGGCACCGGGCCGCCGGCTGGGGCGGCGACGCCGACGGCTTCGGCGACGCCGCGGCCATCCTGCTGGGCGACCTCTGCCTGGTCTGGTCGGACGAGCTGCTGCACTCCTCCGGGCTGGACCCGCGGACGGTCGCCCGGGCCCGGCCGGTCTTCGACGAGATGCGCACCGAGGTCACCGTCGGCCAGTACCTCGACGTGCTGACCCAGGCCACCGGCGACACCTCGCTGGAACGGGCCGGCAAGGTCGCCCGCTACAAGTCGGCGAAGTACACGGTCGAGCGCCCCGTGCTGCTCGGCGCCGCGCTGGCCGACGCGCCGGCCGAGGTCCGGTCGGCGTACTCGGCGTACGGGCTGCCGCTGGGCGAGGCGTTCCAGCTCCGCGACGACGTGCTCGGGGTGTTCGGCGACCCGGCCCAGACCGGCAAGCCGGCCGGCGACGACCTGCGCGAGGGCAAGCGCACCTATCTGGTGGCGGCGGCACTCGAGACGACCGACGCGGCCGGGCGGGAACTGCTGCTCGGCGGGCTCGGCGACCCAGGGCTGGACGAGGCCGGAATCGGCCGACTGCGGGAGATGATCAGCGGCAGCGGCGCGCTGGAGCGTACCGAGCGGCGGATCGCCACGCTGACCGACACCGCGCTCGCCGCGCTGGCCACGGTCGACCTGGACACCGAGGCCCGGCAGGCCCTCGTGGACCTGGCCATCGCCGCCACCCGCCGCACCGACTAACCCACCCTCGCCCTTCCCCGCCCTCCCTCCCCCTAATTCCGCCGCGATCTTGCAGTTCCTGCCCCCGTTTCGTCGCGCATGTCCAATATGCCGGGGCAGAAAGTGCAAGATCGCCGGGGGCGGGCGGCGGGGGCGGAGGGCGGGCGGCGCGGCGTGGGGGGGGGCGAGGGGTGGGTTAGAAGCCGAGGGCTTGGGCGCGGCGCTTTACCTCGCGGGCCTGGTCGCCGGCGAGGGCCTTCGCCGGCGTGGCGCCGGGCAGGGTCTCGTCCGGCTCGTAGAGCCAGCGCATGGCGGCCTCGTCGTCGTAGCCGGCGTCGGCCAGCAGGTTGAGCACGCCGGGCAGGTGCTTGAGCACGGTCTTGTTGGCCACCAGGTCGGCCGGGATCCGACGGATGCCATCCCGGCGCACCGCGATCAGCTCGCGGTCCCGGATCATCTGGTGGACCTTGCTGATCGACACGTCGAGGCGCTCGGCCACGTCCGGCAGGGTCAACCAGTCGGCGGCGTCGGCGGGGCCGGCGGTCTCGGGGCCGGGCACGGCCCGGTCGGCGGGTACGGAGTCGGTCACCCGACCACCCTGCCATGCCCCGGGCGGCCCCGGCCAGCGGCACCCCGGGAAGCCGGGTGAGCAGGGCGGACAGGCGGCGTGAGCGCGGCGGGACGGGTGTGTCGCACCCCGGCTGTAGCATCCTGTTCAACCTTCACCCTCTGGACACATAGACTCCCTGCCGATGGACACACAGGTCGCCGACACGTTGCTGGGCTCGCTGATAGACGGGCGCTACCGCATCCGCGGTCGCGTGGCCCGTGGCGGCATGGCGACCGTGTACACCGCCACCGACGAGCGCCTCGAGCGCACCGTCGCAGTCAAGATCATTCATCCGTCCCAGGCCCCGGACGCCCGATCCCGTGCGGCGAGCTTCGTGGCGCGCTTCACCGACGAGGCCAAGACGATCGCCCGGCTGACGCATCCGAACGTGGTCGCGGTCTACGACCAGGGCACCCACGCCGACCTGCCCTACCTGGTCATGGAGTACGTCCGGGGTCGCACTCTGCGCGACGTGCTCGCCGAGCGGCGCCGGCTCAATCCCGACGAGGCGCTGGCCATCGCCGAGCAGATGCTCGCCGCGATCGCCGCCGCGCACCGGGCCGGCCTGGTGCACCGCGACGTGAAGCCGGAGAACGTGCTGGTCGCCGAGGCGCCCACCGGCGGCGCGGCCAACCTCGTCGACAGCGTGGTCAAGGTCGCCGACTTCGGGCTGGCCCGGGCCGTCGAGGCGAGCGCCGACGACGAGGACGGCAACCAGCTGATGGCGACGGTCGCGTACGTGGCGCCGGAGCTGGTCACCGAGGGGCACGCCGACCCCCGCACCGACGTCTACTCGGCCGGCATCGTGCTGTTCGAGATGCTCACCGGCCGGGTGCCCTACGACGGCGACCGGCCCGTCGACATCGCCTGGCAGCACGTCGACCGGGACGTGCCCGCGCCGTCGACGCTGGTGCCCGGCCTGCCCAAGTCCCTCGACGACCTGGTCGCCCGGGCCACCCGGCGCGATCCGGGCGGCCGGCCGACCGACGCCGGTGCGCTGCTGGCCGAGGTGCAGGCGGTGCGGGACGACCTGGGCGACGCGAACACGCGTACCGCCGTGTTGCGCCGGGTGGCCGACGAGCCGGCGGTGGCGCAGCCGACGATGGTGGTCGCGGCGGTCCGGCCGGCCGAGCGGCCGGCGTGGGCCCGGCTGCCCGACGGCGGGGCCGCCCGCGGCGGCCGTCGCCGGGCGGTGCCCGAGGAGGGCGAGAGCCTGGGGTCGCGGCTGTCCGCGCTGCGCGCCCGGGTGATGGGCGACCCGCGTGGCCGGATGGCGGTGATCGCCGCCATGGTGGTGCTGGCGCTCGTGGCCGCCGGTGGCGGCTGGTGGTTCGGGTTCGGCCGCTACACGGTGGCGCCCCAGCTGGTGACGATGAGCAAGGCCGACGCGGAGTCGCAGGCCGCCCGCGCCGGCTTCGTCCTGACCTACGCCGAGCCGCGCTACGACGAGAAGGTCCCGAAGGACGCCGTCCTGGCGCAGGATCCGGTCTCCGCCACCCGGATCGTCAAGGGCGGCACGATCACGCTGACCCTCTCGTTGGGCCCGGAGCGGTTCCCGGTGCCCGACGTGGTGGGCAAGGAGTTCGAGCTCGCCGAGACCGACCTGCTCGACGCGAAGCTGGTGGTGGCCAAGGGCACCGCCCGCTACGACGACAACCTGCCGGCCGGCGTGGTGGTGGACACCGACCCGAAGGTGGGCACCGAGGTCAAACCGGGCGACAAGGTCACCGTTGTCCTGAGCAAGGGCAAGGCCCCGATCTCGGTGCCGAGCCTGATCGGCAAGAGCCTGGCCGAGGCCCGGACGATCCTCGCCCAGCTGGGCCTGGTGCTGGTGGAGCCACCCACCTACAAGGATTCCGACAAGCCCCGCGACGAGGTGCTCGGGCAGAGCCCGTCGGACGGCAGCGGGGTGGAGCGGGGCGCCAAGGTCAGGCTGGAGCTCAGCAAGGGCCCGCCGCTGGTGGCCGTGCCGCGGGTCGTCGACCTGCCGTGCCAGCAGGCCAAGCAGGTGTTGGAGAGCCAGCAGTTCCCGGTGGTGATCCAGTTCAACCCGAACGGCGTCGCCCGGTTCCAGAACCCGCCGGAGAACACGCAGGTGCCGCCGGGCACCCAGGTCACCATCGGATGTCTGTGACGATGACGGCACCCGAGACCGCGGCGCGCTCCCGACCGGTCGGCTCCCACACGCCCACGTCCGGCGGCCTGGCGAAGGCGGCGCTGCCGTACGCCGACGCGGCCGGCTCGCAGGTCGTGCAGGTCTACGTCTCCAACTCGCGGGGCTGGGCGCTGCCTGCGGGCGACCCGGCCCAGGACGCGCTGTTCCGCGACGGCTGCGGCGAGCGGGGCCTGCCGGTCTTCATCCACGCGTCGCTGCTGGTCAACCTGGGCTCCCCCACGGCCGACACGGTCGAGCGTTCGGCGGCGACCCTGGCTCACGCGCTGCGCCGGGGCCGGGCGATCGGCGCCGAGGGCGTGGTCTTCCACGCCGGCAGCTCGGTCGACGAGGGCCACGCCGAGGCCGCGATGCGGCAGGTACGCGAGGCCCTGCTGCCGCTGCTCGACGAGGCGGCGGCAGCGGGCGGCCCGCGGTTGCTGGTCGAGCCCAGCGCGGGCGGCGGCCGGTCGCTGGCCTCCCGGGTGGAGCAGCTCGGGCCCTACCTCGACGCGGTGGACCGGCACCCGTGGCTCGGGGTCTGCTTCGACACCTGCCACGCCTGGGCCGCCGGGCACGACCTGGCCGCCGAGGGCGGCATGACCGCGACGCTGGACACGCTGGTGGCGACGGTCGGCGCCGGCCGGCTGCGGCTGGTGCACGCGAACGACTCGAAGGACCTGTGCGGCTCCACCCGGGACCGGCACGAGAACATCGGCAAGGGCGCCATCGGCGAGCCGGCGTTCGCCGAGCTGATGGCGCATCCGGCCACCGCCGGCGTCCCGGTGGTGGTGGAGACGCCGACGGAGAAGCACGTCGGGCACGCCGCCGACATCGCCACCCTCCGGCGCCTGCACCCCTGAGGAGCCGCCCCACCCGTGAGGGCGCTGGCCGCCGGCGCGGTGCCGCTGACCGCCCGCATCCGTCAGACGCCGACCGCCCGGCCAGTCACGCCGACCGCCCGCCGGTCAGCCCCGCAGGATGCCGGTGACGACCTCGACGGCCCGGTCGATGCCGGCGTCGTCGACGTCCATGTGGGTGACCAGGCGGGCGACGCGGGGGCCGAGCACCGAGACCAGGACGCCCTCGGCGCGGGCGGCGGCGGCCAGGGCGTGCGCGTCCAGCGGCGCCTTCGTCAGGTCCAGCGGAACGAGGTTGGTCCGCACCGGGCTGGCCAGCACCCCGAACGGGGCGATCGCCTCGGCCAGCCGGGCCGCCTTCGCGTGGTCGGCGGCGAGCCGGTCGACGTGGTGGGCGAGCGCGTACCGGCCGGCGGCGGCGAGGACGCCGGCCTGGCGCATCCCGCCGCCCATCCGCTTGCGGACGAACCGGGCCCGCTCGATCTTTTCGGCGCTGCCGACGACGAGGGAGCCGACCGGCGCGCCGAGCCCCTTGGAGAGGCAGACCGACAGGGTGTCGAAGAGGGCGCCGTACTCGGCCAGCGGCACGCCGTCGGCGACGTGCGCGTGCCAGATCCGGGCGCCGTCGCAGTGCAGCGCGACCTGCGCCTCGTCGGCGACCCGGCGCAGCTCGCGCAGGGTGGCCAGCGGGATCACCCCGCCGCCGCCCCGGTTGTGGGTCTGCTCCACGGCGATGGACCGGGTCGGCACCGCCCAGTAGCCGTCGGGACGGATCATGGCGGCGACCGCGTCGGGGTCGATGTCCGCGCCGACCGCCGGCCACGTCCGCGAGGAGATCCCACCGTACGCGGCGGCGGCCCCGATCTCGTACGTGACCACGTGCGCGTCGGCGTCGCAGAGCAGCTCGTTGCCGGGCGGCACCACCAGTTGCAGGGCGATCTGGTTGGCCATCGACCCGGTGGGGGCGAACAGCGCCGCCTCGTGCCCGAACAGCGCGGCGACCTCGGCCTCCAGCGCGTTGACCGTCGGGTCCTCGCCGTAGACGTCGTCGCCGACCTCGGCGGCGGCCATCGCCTCGCGCATCCCGGCGGTCGGCCGGGTCACCGTGTCGGAGCGGAGATCCACCATGCCCCGGCTCGCGGCCGAGGGGCGGGTGGGCTCGCCGCCCCCGCTCGTCGAAGGCTCAGCCACGGAGCATCTCCGCCACCAGGAAGGCCAGCTCCAGCGACTGCTGGGTGTTCAGCCGGGGGTCGCAGGCGGTCTCGTACCGGTCGGGTAGGTCGAGGTCCTCGATGCCCTGGGCGCCGCCGAGGCACTCGGTGACGTCCTCGCCGGTCAGCTCGACGTGCAGGCCGCCGGGGTGGGTCTCCAGGGCCCGGTGCACCTCGAAGTAGCCGAGCACCTCGTCGACGATGCGGTCGAAGTGCCGCGTCTTGTAGCCGTTGGACGACTCGTGGGTGTTGCCGTGCATCGGGTCGCACTGCCAGACCACCTTCGCGCCGGCGGCCGTCACCTTCGCCACGATCGGCGGCAGGGCGTCGCGGACGCGGTGGTTGCCCATCCGGCTGATCAGGGTGAGCCGGCCGGGGACGTTGTCCGGGTTGAGCTTCTCGCAGAGCTCGATCGCCTCGTCCGGGGTGGTGGTGGGGCCGAGCTTGACCCCGATCGGGTTGGCGATGCGGGAGATGAAGTCGATGTGCGCCCCGTCGATCTGGCGGGTGCGCTCGCCGATCCAGAGGAAGTGCCCGGACAGGCCGTAGGCCCGGCGGTCGGAGACCCGGGTCAGCGCCCGGTCGTACTCCAGGGCGAGGGCCTCGTGGGAGCAGTAGAGGGTGACGGTGCGCAGCGCCTCGTCGTCGGTCATGCCGCAGGCGCGGATGAAGGCCAGCGCCCGGTCGATCTCCCGGGCGATCGCCTCGTAGCGCTCGCCGGCCGGGGAGTTCTTGACGAAGCCCTTGTTCCAGTCGTGCACGGCGTGCAGGTCGGCCAGCCCGCCGGCCAGGTAGGCGCGGAGCATGTTCATGGCGGCGGCCGAGTTCGCGTACGCCCGGATCATGCGCTGCGGGTCGGCGGCCCGCGCCTCCGGCGTGGCCTCCAGCGAGTTGATCATGTCGCCGCGGTAGGCGGGCAGGCCGCGCGCGTCGGTCGGCAGCGACCGGGGCTTCGTGTACTGCCCGGCCACCCGCGCGACCTTGACCACCGGCAGCGAGGCGCCGTAGGTGAGCACGATGGCCATCTGGAGCAGTGTGCGGGCGTTGGCCAGCAGGTGGCTCTCGGTGTTGTCGGCGAAGGTCTCCGCGCAGTCGCCGCCCTGGAGCAGGAACGCCTTGCCCTCGCACACCAGCGCCAGCCGCTGGCGCAGCTGGTCGACCTCGTAGGGCGCCACCACCGAGGGCACGGTGTCGAGCACCTTGCAGACCTCGGCGACGCCGGCCGGGTCCGGCCAGGGCGGGGTCTGCGCGCGCGGCAGCTCCCGCCAGCGGTCGAGGCCGAGGGCCGCGTCCTCGGCGGAGTCGACGGTCGGGCGGCTGGTCTGCAGCCCAGGGCTGCCCACCGCCGGATGGCTCAGCTGATGCCACTCATGGCGCATGACAGAAAGCGTACGGCGACCGCCGGGGCGACCGACCGGCGAGGGGGCGGGTTCCGGCAGGTGAGAGCTGAGTCACCGGAGCGCAGGTCAGGGCGTCGCGGCCGGCGCGGGGGTGTTGCCGCCCGGCGCCTCGGCGGCGATGCACCAGTCGGCCCCGTCGCGGGTGACCGTGAACAGCAGCGGCCGGGTGGTCGTACGGGAACCGGCGGTGACCGAGACCGTGGCGCTGACCTCCTGGCCGCGCGGGCCGGAGCGGACGTCGGTGATCTCGGCCTGCGGCACCTTGAAGTGGTCGGCGAAGTCGCCGTTCGGGCCGGTGGCCGCGGCGTCGAAGCTCTCCTGGAGGACGGCGCAGAGCTGGCTGCGGCCGGCCGCGACGTCCTTGGCGGTCATCGCGTCGAGGTAGGCCTGCACCCGCTCGCGCGACTTCGCGGCGGCCTCCTCGGCCGGCGCCCGCCCGGGCTTGGTCGAGTCGTCGTCCTCGCCGATGCCGCAGCCGAGCAGGGCGAGGGGCAGGGTTCCGAGCAGTACGGCACCCGCCGCGAGCCTCCCGTGCGTCGCGCGCATCGCCACCTCCGTCGCCGTGGACATCGAGCCCGTTGAGCGGCGAGTCTGTCACATCGACGGGCGTGCCCGGCAGCCCGCCGCGCCGCGCCGGGAGCCGGTCACTCCCCCGCGCCGGCCGGGTCCGCCTCCCGCCGACCACTGACGCCGACCGGCGTGCCAGCCGGGGCAGGGCGGGGCGGGCAGAGCGAACTGAGCGGGCGCCGTCGGGGGCACGGCGGGCGGGCGCCGTCGGGGGCACGGTGGAGCGGGCGCCGTCGGGGGCACGGCCGGGCGGGGAGGGACCGGTGCGCGGTCCCTCCCCGCCGTGTGGGGGTACGTCGGCCTGCGGCTAGCCGAGACCGCCCTTGATGGCGCCGATGAGCTCGCCGTTGCCGGTGTCACCGGAGAGCTCCCAGAAGAACGCGCCACCGAGGCCCTGGTTCTTCGCGTACGTCATCTTGCCGCCGATGGTGGACGGGGTGTCGTAGCTCCACCAGTTGCTGCCGCACTTGGCGTACGCCGTGCCGGCGACGGTGCCGGTGGCCGGGCAGGTGTTCTTGAGGACCTTGTAGTCCTCGATGCCCTGCTCGTAGGTGCCCGGGGCGGGGCCGGTCGCGGTGCCACCCGGGGCGGCCTGGGTGACCCCGGTCCAGCCACGGCCGTAGAAGCCGATGCCGAGCAGCAGCTTGTTGGCCGGGATGCCCTTGCTCTTGAGCTTCTGGATCGCCGCGTCCGACCAGAAGCCCTGCTGCGGGATGCCGGCGTAGGAGGTGAGCGGCGAGTGCGGGGCGGTCGGCCCCTGGGCGGCCCACGCGCCGAAGAAGTCGTACGTCATCGGCATGATCCAGTTGAGGTGCGGCGCGGCGCCCGCGTAGTCGGTGGCGTCGATCTTGCCGCCGTCGCTGCCGTCCGCGGTGATCGCGGCGGTCACCAGCGCGGACGAGCCGAACTTCGTCCGCAGCGCCCCGACCACGTTCTTGAAGGCGTTCGGGCCGCTGGAGTCGCAGGTCAGGCCGCAGGCGTTCGGGTACTCCCAGTCGACGTCGATGCCGTCGAAGACGTCCGCCCAGCGCGGGTCCTCGACCAGGTTGTAGCAGCTCTCGGCGAAGGCGGTCGGGTTCTGCGCGGCCTGGGTGAAGCCGCCGGACCACGTCCAGCCGCCGAAGGACCAGATCACCTTCAGGTGCGGGTACATCTTCTTGAGCTTGCGCAGCTGGTTGAAGCTGCCGCGCAGCGGCTGGTCCCAGGTGTCGGCGACGCCGTCGACGCTGTCGGCCGCCGTGTACGCCTTCTCGTAGTCGGCGTAGCTGTCACCGATCGTGCAGCGGCCGCCGGTGGTGTTGCCGAAGGCGTACAGGATGTGGGTCAGCTTGGCCGCGGAGCCGCTGGTGTGGATGTTCTTGACGTGGTAGTTGCGGCCGTAGACGCCCCACTGGGCGAAGTAGCCGACGACCTTCTTGCCGCTCGGGTCCGGCGGCGGCGTGGTGGGCGGCGGGGTGGTCGGCGGCGGCGTGGTGGGCGGCGCCGAGGTCGGCGGGGTGGAGGTGGGCGGCGTGCTGGTGGGCGGCGTGCCGCCGCCGCACGAGGCGCCGTTGATCGTGCAGTTCAGCGGCGCCTTGTACGCGCCGGTGCCGTTGTAGCCCCAGCTGAACGTGGCGCCCGGCGCGAGCGGGCCGGCCCAGCTCTTCTTGACGGCGACGTAGTGGTCGCCGGTGCGCGTGACGTCGGCGTCCCAGGAGCTGCTGATGCTGGTGCCCGCCGGCAGGTCGAACTCGATGCGCCAGGTGCTGACCGACGCGCTCGACCCGTTGGTGATGGTCACCCGAGCCTCGTGACCGGTCCCCCAGTCCTGCGCCTTGGCGAACGCGGCGGTCACGCTGCCGTCGCCGAAGGCGCTGGCCATCGGGACCGTGGCGGCCGTCACCGCCATGACGGCGCCGACCCAGAGGGCACGGCGGAGGGATCTTTTCATGTGGCGTCTCCCCAAACAGTTAGGAAACTTTCCAGAAGGATGGTGAGACGCTACTCACGCCGTCATCGCTTCGTCAAGATGTGCATCTATCGATTTCTGCTGGGAGCGTCGTCGGCCCCCGTCCGCCCGGGCGGGCGGCCCCGCGCGGCGCGCGTAACCTCTGCCCATGACCGTCTTCGACACCCAGATCGACGCCCTGACCGGCGGCCCGGCCGACCTCGCGCAGCACCGGGGCCGCGCGCTGCTCGTCGTCAACGTCGCCTCCCGCTGCGGCCTCACCCCGCAGTACGCCGGCCTCCAGGCCCTGCACGACGAGTACGCCGAACGCGGCCTGGTGGTCCTCGGCGTGCCCTGCAATCAGTTCGCCGGCCAGGAGCCGGGCACGGCCGAGGAGATCAGCGACTTCTGCCAGGTCAAATACGGCGTCACCTTCCCGCTGACGGAGAAGGTCGACGTCAACGGCCCCGGCCGCCACCCGCTCTACGCCGCGCTGGTGGGTGCCGCCGACGCCGAGGGACACACCGGCGACGTGCGGTGGAACTTCGAGAAGTTCCTGGTCGCCCCGGACGGCACGGTGGCGGGCCGGTTCGCGCCGACCGTCCAGCCCGACTCGGCCGACCTGCGCGCCGCGATCGAGAAGGTGCTGCCCCCGGCGGCCTGACCACCCGTCCGCGCCGCGCCTGCCGGGTGCCGCCGCCCGGCAGCGCCCCTGGTCGACGTCGGGCACCGCTTCCCGGCCGGTCGCCCGGCCCGCGCCCGCCGCCCTCCGGTGTGGAGGCCCGCCGGCGCGACCGGCCGGCCGGTCGCGCGGCCGGCGCAGGACGGCGTCGGCGCGGTTCGCGCCGAAGCGCGCCCCGGACACGCCCGCCGGCAGTACGTTGGGCGGACGACCCGGCACCGGTCACGACCCGGCGCGGCGCCCGGGCCGGCGGCGGCACGCCCGCCGTTCCGACGCGGCGCGAATTGTCGACCTTGCCGGTAGGGAATACGGCCACGGCGAACGGAGTTGGGAACCGACATGACGACTGTGGGACTGATCGGCAGTGGACACATCGGCGGCACGGTGGCCCGGCTGGCGGTGGCGGCCGGCTACGACGTGGTGTTGAGCAACTCGCGCGGCCCGGAGACGCTCAAGGACCTCGTGGACGAGTTGGGCCCGCGCGCCCGCGCGGCCACCCCGGCGGAGGCGGCGGAGGCCGGCGACCTGGTGGTCGTCACCATCCCGCTGAAGGCGTACCGGGACGTGCCGGTCGAGCCGCTCGCCGGCAAGGTCGTGCTCGACACGAACAACTACTACCCGGAGCGGGACGGCACGTTCCCCGAGCTGGACTCGGGCTCGGCCACCAGCAGCGAGCTGCTCCAGCGCCATCTGCCGCGCTCGCGCGTGGTCAAGGTCTTCAACAACATCTTCTTCAAGCACCTGCACGCGCTGGCCCGGCCCGCCGGCGCCGCCGACCGCAGCGCGCTGCCGATCGCCGGCGACGACGCGGGGGCGAAGGCCGACACCACGGCCTTCCTCGACCGGATCGGCTACGACGCGGTCGACGCCGGGACGCTCGCCGAGAGCTGGCGCTACCAGCCGGACACGCCGGCGTACGGCACCATCTACTCGGTGGACCCGGCCAACTGGGAGCGCGAGGCGCCGGCCGCCGCCGCCACGGTGCGCGACGCGCTGGCCGCCGCCACCCGCTGAGCCCCACGTCCGACGACCGGGCGGGCCGTCCCGGACGGCCCGCCCCTTCCTGTCGAAGGGCCGTCGCCGCGCGCCCGCCGGCCCGCCCCCGCCTGCCCGACGGCCCGGCCCCGCCTGCCAAGACGGCCCGGCCCCGCCTGCCGACGGCCCCGCATGGGGGCACCGGCCGGCAGCCTGTAGCTAACTTTCCTTGACGGGCCATCAATGTGTAGCTAAGTTTCGACCATCCGACGGGAGGTCGAACATGGAGCGCAGGAAGTTCCTGGCCGGAGCGGGTGCGGTGACCGCGGGCGCGGTCGCGGCGGCGGCCCCCGGCACGCCCGGCGGCGCGGTGCCCGGCATCCGCCGCGTGGAGACCGGGCTCGACGTGCTCGTCGGGTCCGACTTCGCGGACCTCGCCGGCCAGCGGGTCGGCGTGATCTCCAACCCGACCGGTGTGGACGCGTCCTACCGGCACCTGGTCGACCTGATGCACGCCTCCGGCGCGGTGCGGCTGGCCGCCGCGTTCGGCCCCGAGCACGGCTTCCGCGGCTCGGCCCAGGCCGGGGGCAGCGAGGGCACCGGCGTCGACGCCCGCACCGGGATCACCGTCTACGACGCGTACGGGGCCTCGCAGGCCAAGTGGGAGACCATGTTCACCGAGGCCGGCGTCGACACCGTCGTCTTCGACATCCAGGACGTGGGCGCCCGCTTCTACACGTACATCTGGACGATGTACACCTCCATGGTGGCCGCCGCCCGGGTCGGCAAGCGGTACGTCGTGCTGGACCGGCCGAACCCCGTCGGCGGGCGGGCGTACGGGCCGATGATGACCGCCGACTACACCTCCGGCGTGGGCCTGAAGGAGATCGTCCAGCAGCACGGGATGACCGTCGGCGAGCTGGCCGGTTTCTTCAACGCGGAGTTCCTGCCCGCCGCGGCCGGGCGGCCGGTCGACCTGCACGTCGTCAAGTGCCGCCACTGGAAGCGCGACCGGCTCGCCGCCGACACCGACCTGCCCTGGGTGATGCCCAGCCCGAACATGCCCACCACGGACACCGCGCTGGTCTACCCCGGCACCGGCCTGTTCGAGGGCGTCGCCTCGATCACCGAGGGCCGGGGCACCTGCAAGCCGTTCGAGCTGATCGGCGGCCTCGCCGACGACTTCGACTACCACTGGTCCGACCGGCTCAACGCCCGGGAGCTGCCCGGCGTCGAGTTCCGCGAGGCGTACTTCACGCCGACGTCCGCCGGGCAGAAGCCGGCGCTGCTCAACAAGCTCTGCGCCGGGGTCGAGGTCAAGGTCGTCGACCGGGCGAAGTACGACCCGGTCCGCACGGCCGTCGCCATGCTGGTGGAGGCGCACAAGTACGACGCGTTCGCGTGGCGGCGCGACTCGTGGGACGCCGCGCGCCCGTACTGGATCGACAAGCTGACCGGGTCGCCTCGGCTGCGCACGATGATCGACGCGGGCGCCGACGTGGACGACGTGGTCGGCGCCTGGGCCGACGAGCTGGCCGACTTCGACCGCCGGCGCAAGCCCCACCTGCTCTACCGCTGATCTCGCCGGCCAAGACGCCGACCCGGGCGATGAAGATCGGCCGAGTCGGCGTCGTCGCCAACGACTCCTCGCGAGGTCGTCGATCGATCAAGATCTTGGTGGGAGAAGGCCCCCACCGGGGCCCGTTCCCGCCAAGATCTTCAGCCATCCTGAAGGCCGGAACAGAGCGCCCGGGTGCTGGACGCGGTGCGGACGTCGGCCGGAAGCGAAAGAGTCAGTCGGCCTGGGCCGCCAGCTCGCGGGCGCGGTCGCGGGCCGCCTCCAGGGCGGCGAGCAGCGCCGCGCGTACGCCGTGCTTCTCCAGCTCGCGCACGGCGGAGATGGTCGTGCCGGCCGGCGAGGTGACCGCCTCGCGCAGCTTCACCGGGTGCTCGCCGGAGTCCCGCAGCATCACGGCGGAGCCGATGGCGGTCTGCACGATCAGCTCGTGCGCGACCTGCCGGGGCAGGCCGAGCAGGATGCCCGCGTCGATCATCGCCTCGACCAGCAGGTAGAAGTACGCCGGCCCGGAGCCGGAGAGCGCGGTCACCGCGTCCTGCTGCGACTCGGGCACCCGGATGGTCGAGCCCAGCGGCTTGAACATCTCCTCGGCCAGCGCGAGGTGCGTCCCGGTGGCGTGCGCGCCGGCGGAGATCGCGGTCATCGCCTCGTCGACCAGGGCGGGGGTGTTGGTCATGACCCGCACGACGGGGGTGCCCTCGGGCAGCCGGCGGTTGAAGAAGCTGGTCGGCAGGCCGGCGCAGAGCGAGATGACCAGCTTGTCGGCGGGCACCTTCGGCCCGATCTCCTCCAGCAGCGTCGCCGCGTCCTGCGGCTTGACGGAGACCGCGAGCACCTCGGCCTCGTCCACCGCGGTGAGGTTGTCGACCACCCGCACCCCGTAGCGGGCGGTCAGCTCCTCGGCGTGGGCGGGCCGGCGGGCGGTGGCCAGCAGCCGGTCGACGGGCCAGCCCGAGCGCAGCAGCCCGGAGAGCATCAGCTCGCCGATCTTGCCCGCCCCGATCACCGCGACCGTGTGCACCGAACCCGCCATCGCCGTCGTACCCCCTCGCCGTGCGCGGCGGCGCGGCGGACCTGGACGGCCCGCCGCGACGCCGTGGACTGGATCAGCTGCCGAAGAAGACCTCGGCCTCGGCGTACCGCTCCAGCGGCACGGTCTTCAGCTCGCGGGTGGCCTCGGCGAGCGGCACGCGGACGATGTCCGTGCTCTGCATGGCGACCATCTTGCCCCAGTCGCCCTCGTGGACCGCGTCGATCGCGTGCAGGCCGAGCCGGGTGGCGAGCACCCGGTCGAAGGCGGTCGGGGTGCCGCCGCGCTGGATGTGCCCGAGCACGACCGTGCGGGCCTCCTTGCCGGTCTTGGCCTCCAGCTGCTCGGCGAGCCACTGGCCGATGCCGCCGAGGCGGACGTGGCCGAACGCGTCGAGCTCCTGGTTGTGCAGCACCATCTGGCCGTCGAGCGGCTGGGCGCCCTCGGCGACGACGACGATCGGGGCGTACTGGTGCTGGAAGCGCTTCTCGACGTAGCCGGCGACCTGGTCGACGTCGAACTGCCGCTCCGGCAGCAGGATCACGTTGGCGCCGCCGGCCAGGCCGGCGTGCAGGGCGATCCAGCCGGCGTGCCGGCCCATCACCTCGACCACCAGGGTGCGGTGGTGGCTCTCGGCCGTGGTGTGCAGCCGGTCGATGGCCTCCATCGCGATGTTGACGGCGGTGTCGAAGCCGAAGGTGTAGTCGGTGGCGCCGAGGTCGTTGTCGATCGTCTTCGGCACGCCGATCACGTGCACGCCGAGCTCGTGCAGCTTGGTGGCCACACCGAGGGTGTCCTCGCCGCCGATCGCGATGAGCGCGTCGACGCCCTGCGCGGCGAGGTTGTCCTTGATCCGCTCGACGCCGTTCTCGATCTTGAAGGGGTTGGTCCGCGACGAACCGAGGATGGTGCCGCCGCGCGGCAGGATGCCGCGGACCTCCGCGATGCCCAGCGGGCGGGACAGGCCCTCCAACGGGCCCTTCCAACCGTCCCGGAAGCCCACGAACTCGTGGTCGTAGTTGGCGACGCCCTTGCGGACCACCGCCCGGATGACCGCGTTGAGACCTGGGCAGTCGCCGCCGCCGGTGAGCACGCCGATACGCATGATCTGCTCATCCTCCTGGAGCATCAGGTGAAGCCCGATTTGCCCCAGGATATGTGTCGGATCAGACCATCGGCGCCGTTGCCGGCCCGGGGCGGGCCGTCACTGCGCACTGTAGTCGCCGCGGGAGTGCGCCGACATCGCGCCCCGGGCCGGTCCCACCGGCGGTCGGCCTACCGGTCAGTAGCTGACCTCGTGGTTCTCCCCCGCCTTCGGCGGTTTCCCGGTCACCGCCGCCTTGGCGAAGCCGAACAGGTTGACCACGGTGCTGGACGGCGAGTCCCAGTACTCCGCCGAGCTGGCGTGGACCTTGACCAGCGTGATGCCGGGGGTCTCCAGCCCGTCCGGGAACCACGCCTTGAGCAGCGGGTTCCACAACTGCTCGGCCTTGGCCCGGTCGTAGCCCTCCTGGGCGGTTCCGGCGATCGAGACCCAGGCGTTGCGCTTCGAGTCGGAGAAGGCCACGTTGACCTCCGGGTTCACCCGGATCTGGCGGACCTTGGCGGAGTCCGCGTACGCGAAGAACCACAGGTCGCCGTCGAACTCGGCCTCCTGCAGGCCCATCGGCCGGCTCACCAGGCGGCCGTCCACACCGATGGTCGTCAGCATGCAGATCCGCGCCTCCCGGACCAGCTCGGTCACCCGGCGTCGGGCCTCGGCGGCGCTGCTCGGTTCGTTGCTCATGGGACCACTCCCTCGCATCGGCTCGATTGCGCACCGGTGCCCGGGACAGAACAGACCAAACCTACGAACCGGTCATCGCTCGCCAGCGTGCCAGGTTGTGCCGGGCGTCGACGAGCGCGTCGTGCCGGGCCGACGCCGCGTCCGGCAGCGGCGGCCGGCCCCGGTCGTCCCAGAGCTGGCGCAGCTCCTTGGTGAACCGGGGAATCTCCCGGGGCAGCGCCGGCATCGCCCCCCAGAGCTGGGCGAGGACGACGTGGTCGTAGGCGGCGTACCAGGCCCAGAGCTCCAGCTGCTCGCCCGGACGGTCGCGGACCGGCTCGACGAGGAAGTCGTACAGCTCGTCGCGGATGCGCTCCCGGGAGCGCCAGGCGCGGTCCGCCGGGGAGGGCAGCTTGTCGAGCACGTTGCGGCGCACCCAGGGCACGGCCCGCGAGTCGTCGAACTCGGTCGAGACGGCGTAGAACTCGCGGCCGTACTCGTCGACGACGCCGATCGACACCAGGTCGACGACGCGGCCGTCCTCGATGAACTCGCAGTCGTAGAAGTAGCGGTAGACCATCGCCGTCATCCTCGCCCACGGCGGTCGGGTGCCGGCGACCGGGGTTGCCGCGCCCGGCCGCCGGCGGCACCGGCGCCCCCGCCGGCCCGGGGGGCGAGAGTGGTCCCGCCTCCCGCGCCCGCCGGCCGTGGTCGCCGCCGCGACCGGATCCGCCCCCGCCCCCCGGCGGCGCCGCCCGGGAACCGGATCCGGCTGCCACGATGCCGGTCGCCGCAGCTCGGGAGTGTCACGGAAGTGATTTGAGGGGTGTACAGCAAGCGACAGGACCGTCATGATCTGATGTGTACCGCTACCGGACGCCGAACCGGTGTCAGTTCACCTCGTCGAGGGCCTTCAGGTTCACCCGGTGAGCGAGTTGTGGTCCTTGACCGGGGAGGGGTTGGGCCGTGGAGATGCGCCTGCCGGAGCCGGGTGACGCGCTCACGGGTGTGGAGATGTTCGCCGGGCTCGAGCCGGAGGTCCGGCAACGGGTCATCGCGGCGGCGGTCCCCCGGACCTACCGCAAGGGTCAGCTGCTGTTCGTGGAGAACGACCCGGGCGAGTCCCTGATCGTGCTGCGCCGGGGCGCGGTGGCGGTCTTCCGCACCGCGCCGACCGGCGAGCGGGCCGTGCTGTCGGTCATCCGACCGCCCGACGTGCTGGGCGAGGTCTCCCTGCTCGACGCGTCCACCCGCTCGGCCTCGGCCGAGGCGATCGAGGACTGCGCGGCGCTCGCGCTGTCCCGGGGCGCGTTCATGGAGCTGGTCCACTCCAACCCGCGCATCCTCGACGCGGTGATGCGCTCGCTGGGCGGGCTGATCCGCCGGCTCACCGAGCAGAACGCCGACCACGTCTTCCTGGACCTGCCCGGCCGGGTCGCCAAGACCCTGGTGCGGCTGGCCGGCGAGAGCCAGGCCCCGATGATCACCATCGAGCTCAACCAGAGCCAGCTCGCCGAGATGGCCGGCGGCTCGCGGCAGAGCGTCAACCAGGCGATCGGCTCGTTCGCCAACCGCGGCTGGCTGCGCACCGAGGGCCGCCGGATCGTGGTCACCGACGTGGCGGCGCTGCGCCGCCGCGCCGGCATGAGCGACCGCTGAGGCGTACGCGCCCGGGCCCGCCTCACCCACCACACCCGAAAGGGCCGGAGCAACCGCTCCGGCCCTTTCGTCGTACGCGGTCGTCAGGGGGTGGCGCTGCCCGGCCCGACCCAGTTGGTCGTGCTGCCCGGCCCGACCCACTCGGTACCGTCCTTGCTGCCGCCGCCGGACTGCTCGCTGACGATGCCCTGCGCCTGGAGCGTCGCCAGCGTGGCGGCGTCCACGTCGACGGAGTCGCCCGCGAGGTGGCTCACCCCGTTGCTGTCGGTCCAGTCGCTCTGCAGCATCACGTACACCATCGGATGTCCCCCTGTGGTCGTTGCTCGGTAAATCAGCCGCCTGACTGTAGCCGCAGGACCGGCCGGTGGACTGTCCACAAGCCAACAGCCCGGTACCCGACAGCTGGGACGACGGTGATACTGACAGGCGGAACGGTGCCGGCACCGGCGCCCGGGGGACCACAAGTGGAGGCTGTCATCGCCACGCAGTGTGACCGCTGTGGACGCACAGCCGCCGACGGCGACCGCTTCTGCGGCGGCTGCGGCAACGAGCTGGGCGCGGTGTGCCCGCACTGCCTCCGCCCGCTCGCCCGGGACGTGGCGTTCTGCACGTCCTGCGGCGCGCCCCGGCCGGGCACCGACCGGCGGGCGGCCGCCCCGCAGGAGGACCGCCGCCGGGTCAGCGTGCTCTTCGTCGACCTGATCGACTTCACCCCGTACGTCGAGCGGGCCGACCCGGAGCTGGTGCGGGGCATGCAGACGGGCTTCTTCTCGGCCGCCCGCCGGGTCGTCGGCCAGTACGGCGGCGTGGTCGAGAAGTACATCGGCGACGCGGTGATGGCCCTGTTCGGGGCGCCGGTGGCGACCGAGACCGACGCGCTGCGCTGCGTCCGGGCCGGCCTGGAGCTGCAACGGGTGCTGACCCGGTTCACCCCGACGGGGGCGGACGCGCTGCGCTTCCGGGTCGGCGTGGCCACCGGCGAGGCGCTCGTCGACGTGGCCGCCGCCCGCGACGGCGGCCAGGCGATCGTGGCCGGCGACGTGGTCAACACCGCCTCGCGGATGCAGTCCGTCGCGCCGCCCGGCGGGGTGCTGGTCTGCGGCACCACCTACGCGCTGACTCGGGACAGCATCCGCTACGCGGAGCAACCACCGGTCGTGCTGCGCGGGCGGTCGACGACGACGGAGGTGTGGCTGGCGCTCTCCCCGGTGCGGCGGCAGCCCACCGACCGGCAGCCGGACACCACGCCGCTGATCGACCGGGAACACGAGCTGGGGATGCTGGTCAACGCGCTGCACCGGTCGTTGCGCGACCGGCGCCCGCAGGTGGTGACCGTCTTCGGGCGGGCCGGGCTCGGCAAGAGCCGGCTGGTGCGCGAGCTGTACCGGCACGTGGACCGGCTGGTCGACGAGCCGCTGACCTGGCGGACCGGGCGGTGCCCGCCGTTCGGCGAGAACGTGACCTTCGCGGCGCTGGCCGACATCGTCAAGGCCGAGGCCGGCATCCTGGACACCGACCCGGCGTCCACCGCCGCCCAGCGGCTCGCCTCGGCCGTCGACGAGCTGGTCGGTCCGGGCGAGCGGGCCCGCCTCGTGGACGCGCTGCGGCCGCTGGTGGGCCTGCCGGGGACGCCGCTGCCGGCCGAGGAGACCGAGTCGGCGTGGCGGCGCTTCCTGCTGGCGCTGGCCGTGCGCCGGCCGACGGTGCTGGTCTTCGAGGACCTGCACTGGGCCGACGACGCGATGCTGCGCTTCGTGGAGCTGCTCGGCGCGGCCGCCCGCGACGTGCCGCTGCTGCTGCTCTGCACCGCGCGGCCGGAGCTGGTCGACCGGGACCCGAGCTGGGCGGGCACGATCACCGGCTCGGTGACCATCACGCTGCCGCCGCTGCGGGACACCGGCATCGCGTCGCTGTACGCCCACATGTTCGGCCAGGCGGCGTTCTCCGCCGACATGCTGACGCCGCTGGTCGAGGTGGCCGGCGGTAACCCGCTCTACGCACACGAGTACGTGCGGATGCTCATCGAGCAGGGCGCGCTGCGCCAGTCCGGGCGGGGCTGGTCGCTGGAGAAGCACCTCGACCTGCCGATGCCGGAGAGCGTGCACGCCGTCATCGCCAACCGGATCGACCTGCTCGACGCCACCGAGCGCACGGTGCTGCTGGCCGCCGCCGTGGTCGGCGTGCAGTTCTGGCCGGGGGCGGTGGCCGCCGCGCTCGGTCAGCCGGTGGAGTCGGTGGAACGCGCCCTGCGCCGGCTGGAGCAGCGCGACTTCGTGCACGAGCAGGCCGCCTCCACCATGGCGGGGCAGCCGGAGTACCGGTTCCGGCACGTGCTGGTGCGCGACGTGTGCTATCAGCGGCTGCCCCGCACCGAGCGGGTGGCGCGGCACGAACGCACGGCGCAGTGGCTGGACACGCTGTCGCAGAGCCGGGACACCGACCTGGCGGAGGTGCTGGCGCACCACCGCTGGGCGGCCCACGAGATCGCCCGGACGCTGGGCATGGACACCGCCCGCTACGCCGGCCCCGCCCGCGCCGCCCTGCACCGGGCCGCCCGGCGGGCGTACGCGCTGCACAGCCTCGACGCCGCGGCCAGCCACGCGGGCCGGGCGCTCGGGCTGGCCGACGAGTCCGACCCGGTCGGCCGCCTCCAGCTGGAGCTGCTCAGCACGGAGATCTCGTTCTACCGGGACGGCAACGCCTTCCTCTCCGGGGGCGGGCCGGAGCAGGTGCAGGCGCTCGCCGAGCGGCTGCTGTCGCACGGCGACGACGCCTGCGCGGCGCGCGCGTGGACGCTGCTCGGCCAGGCCGCGTGGCTGCGCGCCGACCGGGCCGCCGCGCTGGCCTGCCTGGGCCGGGCCGTGCAGCTCTTCGCCCCGCTGCCCGACAGTCCGCAGAAGGCGGACGCCTACG
The DNA here is from genome assembly GCF_053602615.1 of Micromonospora sp. NPDC004336. NCBI lineage: Bacteria > Bacillati > Actinomycetota > Actinomycetes > Micromonosporales > Micromonosporaceae > Micromonospora > Micromonospora sp. NPDC004336. The sequence goes on along the minus strand of NZ_JBSGDY010000006.1, from coordinate 66,212 downwards.
CCGAGCTGGGCCGGCTGCACATGCTCAACTACGAGCGGGACCCGGCGGTCGCCGCGGCCGACCGGGCGGCGGAGATCGGCGAGCGGCTGGGGCTCACCGAGACCCGCACCAACGCGCGGATCACCTCGGCCATCGCGCGCTACCAGGCGGGCGACCGCTCGGGGCTGGACGAGCTGCACACGATCGTCGAGGTCAGCCGGGCCAGTCAGTTGATCGCGCTGCCCAGGGCGATCCAGAACCTGGCGTACGCCGTCTGCGAGGAGGGCGACTGGCTGCGATCGGACGCCCTGCTCTCGTCGTCGCCGGCGCGTACGGCCAGCGGGCAGACGCTGACCACGATCTCCTCCGCGGAGGCCATGCGCGCGTGGTTCGAGGGCGACTTCGGCCGGCTGCTCAGCGCCGCCGAGGCGTTCGTGGACACTCCCACCGGCAGCTGGGACATGCAGGTCCGGGGCCTGCGCTCCTGCCTGCTGGTGCTGCGGGGCGAGCCGGTGCCGCCGGCGGCCGCCCCCACCGACCCGGGCGACGACGCGCCCGCCGACGACGTCGCGGCGGCGCTGGACGCCGCGCGGCGCAGCGGTTTCCACCGGCTGCACTGGACGATGCTGGCGATGGGCGCGCTCTGCCGGGCGTTGCAGGGGCGCCGCGACGAGGCGGCGACGCTCATCGACGAGCTGGCCACCTCCTGGTCGGCGGTGCCCGCCCTGGCCAGCGGCGAGTGGATCGCGGCGGCCGCGTACGCCGCCAGCCTCGCCGGGCGCGACGCGGCGGCCCGGGTGCGCGCGATGCTGGACCGGGTGGGCCACCGCACACCCTGGTCGGAGGCCGCGCTGCGGACGGTGACCGGGGCGCTGGCCGCGGCGGGCGGCGACCACCGGCGGGCCGCGGAGCTGCACCTGGCGGGGGCCGACATCTACGCCGGCATCCCGGACGTCACCGACCGGATGCTGGCGCTCACGTTCGCGGCGGTGGAGCTGGAGCGGGCCGGCGAGCCGACGGCCGGCCGGCCGGAGCTGGCCGAGCTGCGCGCCTTCGCGCTGCGCAACGACGCCCCCGCCCTGCTGGACGTGGCCCGGCCCCCGGCGGCCCCCGCCGACCCCGCCCTGGCCTGCTGACCCGGGCCCCCGCCCGGTCGGGCGGCGACGCGGTGGGCGGCGACGCGGTCGGCGGCGGCCCGGCCGGGCGGCGACGCGGTCGGCGGCGGCCCGGCCGGCGACCCGGGGTGCGTCAACCGGCGGACCGTGCCGGTCAGGCGGCGACCGGCTCGCGGGGCGCGGTGGCGGCGGGGCTCTTGGCCTTCTGCGCGTACATGTCGACGTACTCGCGGCCGGAGAGCTCCATCACCTCGTACATGATCTCGTCGGTCACCGCGCGCTCGACGAACCGGTCGCCGGCCATCCCGGCGTAGCGGGAGAAGTCCAGCGGCGGGCCGAACCGGATCCGCACCCGGGCGATCTTCGGGATGAGCTTTCCCGGCGGCTGGATCTCGTCGGCGTTGAGCATCGCCATCGGCACGACGGGGGCGCCGCTCTCCAGGGCCAGCCGGGCCACGCCGGTCTTGCCCCGGTAGAGCCGGCCGTCGGGGGACCGGGTGCCCTCGGGGTAGATGCCCGCGATCCCGCCGGCGCGGAGCACCCGCAGCTGGGTGTCCAGCGCGGCCCTGGCCGCCCGGCCGCCCGAGCGGTCGACCGGGATGGTGCCGGAGCCGACGAAGAACATCTTCGTCAGCCAGCCCTTGACGCCCTTGCCGGTGAAGTACTCGGCCTTGGCGATGAACGTCACCCGCCGCCGCACGATCAGGGGCGTGAAGATCGAGTCGGAGAACGACAGGTGGTTGCTGGCCAGGATCACCGGACCGGTGTCGGGCACGTGGTGCAGCCCCTCGACCTGCGGGCGGAACACCAGCCTCAGCAGCGGGCCGAGGAGGACGTACTTCATCAGCCAGTACAGCACCGGCGTCCTTTCCCAGAGGTGGTCGCGACGCCACCGCGTCTCGGGTCGTGGGCGCCAGCCTACGAACCAGGTGCCGGCCGCCACAACGCCCCGCCGGTCCGGCGTGCCACCGTCCACGCCGGACCTTCCGCTAGCCGGCGTGGCGTTCCGGGCGGCCCTCCAGCGCGACCCCGGGCACCACCCGGGCCAGGGGCCGGGGCAGCCACCACGCGCGCCGGCCGAGCAACTGCATCACGGCGGGCAGGATCAGACACCGGATGACCAGGGCGTCGACGACGATCGCCACGGCCAACCCGAGGCCGAACTGCTGGAGCATGCGGGTGGGGCTGAGCATGAACGCGGCGAACACCACCACCATGACGGCGCCGGCGGCGGTGACCACCCGACCGGTGGTCGCGATCCCCTCCCGCACCGCCCCGGCGGCGTCCCCGTCGCGGTGCCACACCTCCTGCATCCGGGAGAGCAGGAAGACCTCGTAGTCCATGGACAGACCGAAGGCGATGGCGAAGACCATGACCGGGACGTACGCCTCGACCGGTCCCGGTTCCACGCCCAGCGCGCCCTCCTGGAAGACCAGGGTCGTCACGCCCAGCGCCACGGCCACGCTGAGCAGGTTGAGCACCGCGGCCTTCAACGGGATGAGCAGCGACCGGAAGACGACCATCAACAGCAGGGCGGACAGGCCCACCACGACGAGTACGAACAGCGGCATCCGCGCCGCGACGGCCTCGGCGAAGTCCACCGTGGCGGCCGTGCCGCCGCCGACCAGGAACGTGGCGCCGGTGTCCCGGGCCAGCGGCGGGAGGACGTCGTCCCGCAGCCGGTGAACCAGGTCCATCGTCGCCTCGTCCTGTGGCTTCGACTCAGGCACCACGACCACGGTGGACACGTCCGGGCCGACCGCGGCGGGCGGCACGGCCTCGGCGACCCCCGCCGTGTCGGCGATGGCGTCCCGGGCAGTTGCGGCGTCCTGCTCGTCGCCCTCCACGACGACGACCAGCGGGCCGTTGAAGCCCGGGCCGAAGCCCTCCGCCAGGAGGTCGTACGCCCGGCGGCTGTCGGTGGCGGCCGGGTCGCTGCCGGCGTCGGCGAAGCCGAGGTCCATGTCCAGCGCCGGGGCGGAGAGCGCGAGCAGCGCGACGAACGGGACCAGCGCGTTCAGCCACGGCCGTCGTTGCACGCCGACAGACCACCGACGCCACCACGTTCCCTCGGGACGGCGACCGCGGGCCTCGCGGGCGCGTACCGACCGCTCGATGCGCCGGCCGGTCAGCGCCAGCAGGGCGGGCAGCAGGGTGAGGGAGGCGAGCATGGTCACCAGGACCGTCAGCGCGACGGCGACCGCGACGCCCTGCAGGGAGCCGAGGCCGAGGACGACCAGGCCGAGCAGGGCCAGAATCACCGTGCAGCCGGCGAAGAAGACCGTCCGCCCGGCGGTGTCCTGCGCGATCCGGGCGGCCTGCCGCCGGGGCACCCCCCGGACCAGCTCCGACCGGTACCGGGAGAAGATCAGCAGGGCGTAGTCGATGCCCACGCCGAGGCCGACGAGCATCATCAGCGGCGCGGTGAAGTCGGCGATCGTCGCGAGGTGCGAGGCGAGGGCGATCAGCCCGAGGGCGGTGCCGACGGCGAAGACCGCGATGACCACCGGGAGGCTGGCGGCCACCAGGGAACCGAAGAGCAACACCATGATCACGAGCGCGGCGAGGATGCCGGCCCCCTCGGCGGCGCCCCCGCCGCCCTCCTGCACCGCGCGTACGGGCGCGCCCCCGACCTCGACCCGCAGCCCGTCACCCTCGGCGCGGGTCGCGGTGTCCATGATCGCGCGCACGTCGTCGGCCGGCACGTCGGCCGACTGGCCGTCGAGGGCCACGGTGGCGTAGCCGATGGTGCCGTCGGCGGAGAGGCCGTAGCCGTCGTACGGGCCCCGCACGGCCGCCACGTGCGGGAGCCGCCCGACCTCCGCGAGCATCGCCTCGATCCGGGCACGGGCGGGGCCGTCGGCCAGTCCGTCCCGGTCCTGCGCCACGATCTGGACGGTCTCGCCGGCCGACACCGGCGCGCGCTGGCGCAACGTGTCGAGCGCCTGCTGGGACTCCGCGCCGGGCAGGGAGAAGTCGTTGCGGTAGTCGGCGCCCACGAACTGCCCGGCGACGCTGACGCCGGCCAGCACGGCGACCCAGAGCAGGACCGCCGTCCAGCGCCGTCGCCAGGCCCAGTCGCCCACCCGTTGGAAGGCGCTCGCCCGTTCGGCGGTCGGACGGTCGGTTTCGGTCGTCACGGTGAACCTCCTGCGCTGACGGATCCGGCCCGACCACGAGCGCGCCGGTGCCGCCGGGAACGCTACGAAGGACGCCCGCGCCAGCCATCGGTCCACGGGCGACAACCGCGGTCGCCTGTCGACGTACCGACGCGGCTGGCGGATACCACGGGGGGCGACGGCAGGTCTGGACGCTGGCGGGGTCCGTCGGGCGACGGCGGCGCCTACGCTCGGGGCGTGCGGGCGGACGAGGCGGAACGGGAGCCGGGCCGGGCGGCCGAAGCACCGGTCGGGGCGTGGCCGGCCAGGGTGTGGGACCTGATCATCGGGGTCGCCGTGTCGACCGTCGTGGCGGTGGCGATCACCGCGAATCTCGGCGGCGACCGGGGCCGCGACGCCATCGCCTACCTGTTCGCCGTCGCGCTCGGCGCACTCATGCTCGTCCGCCGGCGCGCGCCGGTGGCCGTGCTGCTGGCCAGCGCCGCGGGCCTGGTGACCTACTACGTGGCCGGCTACCCGCCGGTCGGGCTGGCCCTCCCCGTCGCCGCGGCGCTCTACTCGGCGGCCGAGGCCGGGCGGCTGCGCTGGGCGGTGCTCGTGGCGTTCGCGCTGCTCGCCTCCTCCACCGGCTTCCGCACGGCGCAGGGCGAGGACGTCGCGTACCTCTTCGGCTTCGAGCTGGCCTACATCATCGCCACCATGGCCGCCGCGATCGCCCTGGGCGACGGGGTCCGGTCCCGGCGGCTGTGGCGCCGGGAGCAGCGGTGGCGGCTGCGGCAGCTCGAACGGGACCACGCCCGGGAGACGGCGCGCCGGGTCGAGGAGGAACGGCTACGGATCGCCCGCGACCTGCACGACGTGATCGCCCACCACATCTCCGTCATCTCGCTGCACACCGGCGTGGCCGGCGAGGCCCTCGACGACGACCCGTCGGCCGCCCGCGCCGCCCTGGGACATGTCCGCTCGGCCACCACCCAGGTCGCCCGGGAGCTGCGGACCACCCTCGGCCTGCTCCGCGACCCGGCCACCGCCGAGCCCCGGCAACCGGTGGCCGGGCTGGCCGGGCTCGACGCCCTGGTCGCCGGCACCCGGGCCACCGGGCTGCGGATCGCCGTCGACCGGCGCGGCGAGCTGACCGGGCTGCCCGCCTCGGTCGACTCCACCGCCTACCGTCTGGTCCAGGAGGCGCTGACGAACGTGCTGCGGCACGCCGGCGCGACCGCCGTCGAGATCGACGTCGTGCGTCGCCCCGACTCCGTCGCGGTCGCCGTGCGCGACGACGGCCGGGGGCGGCGAGGAGACTCCCCGTACGGGCACGGCCTCGGCGGCATCCGGGAGCGCGCCGCCCTGCTCGGTGGCACCGTCGCCGCCGGAAACCGCCCCGGCGGCGGTTTCGAGGTACGCGCCGAACTGCCCCTGGGAGGGACCCCGTGATCCGAGTCGGACTCGTCGACGACCAGCACCTGGTCCGCGCCGGGCTGCGCGCCCTGCTGGACCGGGCGCCGGACATCGAGGTGGTCGGGGAGGCGGGAGACGGCGACGCGGCGTACCGGCTGGCCGTCACCGCGCGGCCGGACGTCCTGCTGATGGACATCCGGATGCCGGGCACCGACGGCCTGGCGGCGACCCGCCGGATCGTCGCCGATGGTCGGCTCGCCGGCGTGCGGGTGGTCGTGCTCACCACGTTCGACACCGACGAGTACGTCTTCGAGGCGATCCGCGCCGGCGCGTCCGGCTTCCTGCTCAAGGACACCGGACCGGACGAGCTGCGGGACGCGGTGCGGGTCGTCCGGTCCGGGGACGCCCTGCTCTCCCCCGCCGTGACGCGGCGGGTGATGGCCGCGGTGCGGTCCGGCAACCGGGAGCCGGACCCGGCTCCGCTGCGGTCGCTCACCGCCCGGGAGCGGGAGGTGCTGGCCGTGGTCGCCACCGGCCGGTCGAACGACGAGATCGGCGCGGTGCTGCACATCAGCCCGGCCACCGCCCGGACCTACGTGAGTCGGCTGCTGACCAAGCTCAACGCCCGGGACCGGTCGCAGCTCGTCGTCGTCGCCTACGAGAGCGGCCTGGTGCGGCCGGGCGCACCGCCCGACGCGCGCTGACCGGCCGGCTCGACCGCCGTGGCCGCCCTGACCTGACCGCCGTCGGCGTCGGCGTCGGCGTCGGCGTCGGCGTCGGCGTCGGCGTCGGCGTCGGCGTCGGCGTCGGCGTCGGCGTCGGCGTCGGCCAGCATGCAGCAAGAACGGACATAGGGTCCCCGGCCGCGACCTGCGGCAGGGCGCCGACTTCGTACGCCGCGCCACAAGGCACTCCCGGAACCGGCCCCCGACGTGTCACGATTCAAGGCACGGCGTCCGGGGACGGTGCCGAGGGGGCTCAGGCGACCGCGCCGCGGCGCGTGATGAGGAGGATGTCCGGTGTCAGCGGGTGGCGCCCGCCGGGGACGGCGGGACAACGGGCTCGACGCGAGCGAGTACGCCGTCGCCGGCGACGTGGATCCGCGCGTCGGCGAACACCTGCTCGACGTCCTCGCCGCCGGTGGGATCGCCGCCTACCTCCAGCCCTCGGCCGACCTCAACCCGGTCACCCGCACCACCACGGTGCCCGCCCGCCCCGTCGACCGGCTCTACGTCGACCGGTCGCACCTGACCACCGCTCGGGACTACCTGACCCAGCTCGCCGACGAGACGGCCACCGAGCGGCCCCGCCAGGCGGAGCCGGACATCGACGCCGAGTGGGCTCGGATCGTCGCCGGTTTCCACACCGCTCCCGCGCCGGGCGACAACCCGTGGCCCGCGGCGGAGGACGTGGACGACCCGCCGGGGCCGGCCACGGGCCCGGTGCCCCTCGCCACACCCGACGAGCCCGCCGGGCCGACCGCCACCGACGTGCGCCGGTTGCCGTACGCGGCGGACGTCTCGGGGATCTCCGTCGGCCGCGCCCCCCGCCAGGACGAGCCGTCGCTGCTCGACGGGCTGGACACCTTCGGCGCGGACCTGCCCGACGACGAGGCCGACGACGAGCGCTACACCCCGCCGCCGCCCCCGCCCCTGCCGCGCCTGTCGAAGTACACCGTGGTCGGCGTGCTGGCGATCGTGGTCGGCTTCGTGCTGTTCCTGTTCCCGTCGGTCTTCCCGGTGGCCGACCCCTCGGTGGTCAACCTGTTCGGCTTCACCGGCATCCTCGCCGGCTTCGTCTCGCTGATCTGGCGGCTGCGCCCGGGCGGCGAGGACGACGACCGCGACCCCGACGACGGCGCGGTCGTCTGACGACGCCCTCGGTGGGCGGAGCGCCGCCCGCATCCCGGGACACCCGCCGCCCCACGCCACTGCCGTAACAGTGGTGTAACTTACTGTCAGTAGGAATACCGCTGTCCGTCACTCCCCTCGCTGACTGCCCGGTTGTTCCTCGCTCGCGGCGGTCACACCCCTGCGGATCGGAATGCCCGAGATGCGACAGAGCTCCCTCGTGGTGGTGGCCAACCGCCTGCCCATCGACGACGGCGCCGCCCCCGACGGCGCGTGCGAATGGCGCCGCAGCCCCGGCGGCCTGGTGAGCGCCCTGCACCCCCTCCTGCGGCACGCCCCGGCGACCTGGGTGGGCTGGGCCGGCGGCACCGGGCCGGCCCCCGCCGTGCCGGACGTGGACGGCGTGCGGATGCACACCGTGCCGCTCAGCGGCGACGAGCTGCGCGACCACTACGAGGGCTTCGCCAACGCCACCCTCTGGCCGCTCTACCACGACTCCGTCGAGCAGCCGGAGCACCACCGACGCTGGTGGGAGGCCTACCAGCGGGTCAACCAGCGGTTCGCCGAGGCGACCGCCCAGGTGGCCGAGCCCGGCGCGGTGGTCTGGGTGCAGGACTACCACCTCCAACTGGTGCCCGGCCTGCTCCGCGCGCTCCGGCCCGACCTGCGGATCGGCTTCTTCCTGCACGTGCCGTTCCCGCCGCCCGAGCTGTTCATGCAGCTCCCCCGCCGGGCCGAGCTGCTGCGCGGCATGCTCGGCGCCGACCTCGTCGGCTTCCAGCGGGCCCAGGCCGCGCACAACTTCGCCCAGCTGGTCGCCAAGGTCCTCGAACTGCCCGCCACGGACCGCCGGATCGCCGTCGACGACCGGGTGGTCCGCATCGGCGCCTTCCCCGTCTCCATCGACACCGCCGAGATGGCGGCGCTCGCCGCCCGGCCCGACGTGGCCGACCGGGCCCGCCGGCTGCGCCACGACCTCGGCAGCCCCGAGCAGGTGATCCTCAGCGTCGACCGGATGGACTACACGAAGGGCATCGAGCAGCGGCTCAAGGCGTACAGCGAGCTGCTCGCGGCCGGGCACGTCAAGGTGCGCGACACCGTCCTGGTGCAGGTGGCGGTGCCGAGCCGGGAGCGGGTCGGGCAATACCAGATCCTCCGCGAGCGGGTGGAACGCGAGGTCGGGCGGATCAACGGCGAGTTCGGCCGGGTCGGCGAGCCGGCGATCCACTACCTGACCCAGCCGTTCGACCGCGCCGAGCTCGCCGCCCTCTACCGGGTCGCCGACGTGATGGCCGTGACCCCGCTGCGCGACGGAATGAACCTGGTCGCCAAGGAGTACGTGGCCGCCCGGGTGGACGACACGGGCACCCTGCTGCTCAGCGAGTTCGCCGGGGCCGCCGCCGAGCTGCCGCAGGCCTACCTGGTCAACCCGCACGACCTGGAAGGGCTCAAGCAGGGGCTGCTCTCGGCGCTCCGGGCCGATCCCGAGGACGTCGGCGCGCGGATCCGCGCCATGCGCTCGCACCTGCACCGGTACGACATCCGCGCCTGGGCCCGCTCCTACCTCTCCGCGCTGGACGACAGCGGCTCGCTGCTGACCCGGCTGGGCGCCGCCGGCTGACGCCGGGCGCGGCGGCCGTCAGGGGCGGCGGTCGGGCGCGGCGGCCGTCGGGGGCGGCGATCAGGCGCGGCGACCGTCAGGGGCGGAGGTCGGGCGCCGGATCCTTCTCCAGCCAGTCCAGGATCGCGTCGATCGGCTCCCGCCACCGCGTGTCGAGCATCATGTCGTGGCCCATCCCGGGAAAGAGCAGCGGGGCCGAGCCGTACCGGCGGGCCGCCCGGGTCAGCGCTGCCGCCGGGACCACCCGGTCGTCCGGGCTGCCCAGCACCAGCACCGGCGGATCGCCCACGGCCGGCTCCGGGTCCCGCCCGGCCAGCAGCTGCCACTGCGCCCGCCGGCCCGCCCGGCCCAGCCGGGAGACGTACCCCCGGGCCTCCGCCTCCGGCAGCTCCCGGCTGAACAGCTGGCGGCGGTGCAGCCGCAGCGGCCCACCGAACACCGCCGGCAGCGTGCCGAGCGGGTTGCGGCGCAGCGCGGCCCCGAACGTCGCCCAACCGCCGAGCACCGGCGCCACGAGCACCCCGGCCCGGGCCGGGTAGCGGGCCAGCGCGTGCGCGACCACCAGGGCCCCGGCGCCGTGCCCCACCAGCACCGCCTGACGCGGCAGGCCCGCCGCCACCTGGGTCACGTCGTGGGCGTACGCCCGCAGCGTCGCCTCCGGCGCCGCGCCGCTGCCGCCGTGCCCGCGCAGGCTCAACGCGTGCGCCGGGAAGCCCCGCGACGCGGCGTGGCCCAACCAGTGCTCGGCGAACGCCCACGCGCCGTGGCCGAAGCCCGGCACGAACAGCAGCGGCGGCCGCCCCTCCTCCAGCTCCGGGGCCACGCCGAGCACCTCACGCCGGACCGGGCGGACCGGCCGGGCCCACTCCCGCCCCCGCATGACCCGCACCTGACTCACTGTTCCGGCCTTTCGTTCGCGACTGCGGGGCTCCGCTGCGCTGCACTCCTCGCGCTCACCGGTGCCCACCCTTCGTTCG